>CADBNW010000246.1 GCA_902796025.1 uncultured Eubacteriales bacterium | reverse complement strand
GCGCTTTGCGTATCCGCATACGCCCCGCCCAGCAGCTCGCGGGCAAAGGCGCGCCGCCCGGCCTCCCGGCTCGTCTGCTCCATGCGCCGGGCGCGCCCCTCCAGCTCGCTGATGCCCCGCGCGATCAGGCTGATGTCGTCCGCGTTTTGCTGGCCGGAGCCAAAGCGCCTGCCCATCTCCCGGATGTGGGCGTAATTGCGCCGGGATATCCAAAGCATAAACCCGGTGACCGGCAGGGCCAAAAGCATGAGCACCGCCATAAAGCCCAGCCACATGCCGGCCGCGCGGGCGTAGATGCCGTTTAAGCTCAGCACGCTTACGTACACTGCGCCCTCCGCGTCCCCGGGCACGGCGATAAACTGGTATTCCCGCCCGCCCGTGCGCCGAACGTTCGTGTACAAGTCCGTGATAAACGCGCCCGAGCGCAGCACATAGCTTTCGTCCAGGCTGAATTCCTCGCTGCGCGCGCAGATCTGCTGCCCCAAAAGCATATAGCGGTTGCAGGGGCTGCCGCTTCCGCCAAGGGCAAGCAGCGCGCTTTCGGGCAGCAGGCAGATCAGGCTGCCCTCGCCCTCGAGGGGCAGCGCAAGGGTCATAAGCCTTGCTTCCTTCCCCTTGAGCGTCAGCCCCTGCTCGGGCAGGATCGTAAGGCCCTCGGGCCTTAGCAAAAGCGTCCGCGCAAGATCCGGGGCGATGTCATCGTAAATAAGCGCCTCGTCAAAGTCCGCCTCCGCATAGGAGCCCTCTGCGCTGTACAGATGCTTGCTTTTCTCCAGGTACAGAAAGATCGTCTCCCGCCCGTTTGACAGCGGAAACAGTGAAAGCGCCTTAGCGATCTCCGCCTCGCGCTCCCCGTACATGGCCGCCGTCTGCCGCCCCAGCGCGCCAAGCGCGGACAGATACCCGTCGCAGCTGTACTTCAATTGGTACGTCAGCGACGTCTCCGCAGACACCGTGGTCTGGTAGGCGCTTTTGCGGTAATAGGTGTACATGTACAGCGTAAGCCCGCCCACCAGCAGCGCCATAAGCAAAAGATAGCTCAGCAGGTAGCGGATGTAGCTGCCCTTGAAATACGCCCTCAGTCGTTCAAGCATCGCTTTTCCTCATTCCATTTCTGCCACGCGATTTGGATCAATTCCCGCTCGGAGGCGATGTCGCTTTCGTAGGGATAGCCCCCGGCCATTTTGTCAAAGGCCCTGTTCCACTGTAAGGCCCTCTCCTCGTCCCCCTCCGACAAAAGGCACAGGGCGATCTGGGTGCGGAGCTTAGAAGGATACTGCTTCATCGCCTTCATCAGCTGCACCTGCTGCTTGCTCAAAAGCGCCTCTATCTCCTCTCGCTTGCCATCGTCAAGCAAAAGCACGTAGATCAGATCGTTTTTGAGCATCTCAAGGCTAAGCGGCGAAAGCCCCGTCTTTGCCTCCAAAAGGTGTCGTATGCATTTTGCCGCCTCTGCAAAGCTGTGCTCGTCCAGCAGCCTCGCTTCATAAAAAACTGCGATAGTGGCATTCATCCCGTTTGTAAGCTCCGCGTCCTTTGGCATATAAAACCACTCATCCGGCATGTCCTTTAGCCGCATACCCCGGCTTTGCAGGGCGTTTGCCTTCATCTGGATCCAAAAGGCCCGAAGCGCGCCGGGATCCCGGCTTAGCTCCCGCGTGTTTACGCCGTCGTTGTTCACAAGGCCCAGCTTCAGGGGCACGCCGTTCATAAACGCCATCACAAGCCCGTTTGCCGTAAGCATCCAAAATAGCGTCTGCGCAAGGCCCTTATCCGGGCATAATAGCCCAAGCATCAAAAATACGACTCCGCTTGCCGCGTTCATGATCGCGCCGCCCTGATTGTACAGCTTAAAGGGCATCCGCCCGTCCGTCATTTCGGGCGGCTCCATCAGGCACTGCCCGCCTGTGCCTGCAAGGCTCAGGCGCTTTACTTTTATCCTGCTTCCCTCGCGCAGCCACATCAGGCTCAGCACCCGGAACGACACAAAGCGGTATCCGCTGGCAAGGCCAAATACCAGGTGCCCTGCCTCGTGCAGGATGATCTGGGTCAGCATCGCCGCAAAAAAGCCCAGCATCATCAGCGCAAACACTGCCGCTTCCCGAAGATTGCCCGCTTTGAAAAGGCCGCTTGCCTTCATGTAGCTGGCGATTTGGATCCCGCACAGTACGCCGTTCAAAATGTTCAAAAGCGTCATCAGTGCTTTTCCGGTGCCGCGCTTTTTCTGCTTTTCTCTGCTCATTGCTTCGTTCCCCGTTTTCGTTTGCTGCTTCTATTATACACCGCCCGCGCCCGCGAAGAAAGAGCAAATTTTTCTTTTCGTTCCTTGAAAAAAAACATTGCCCGTGCTATCCTTTAAATGAACACGTTCATAAAAGGAGGAAGGGCGATGCGGAAAACCAGCTTAGGCAAAAAGAAGCTTGCGGGCCTCCTTGCGCTGATCCTTAGCCTTGCGCTTGCGCTTGGCTGCGTGCTGTACGTTGAAAGCTACTACCGCGCAGACATCGGCGCCCTTTCCTATGTTCCTGCCCGCCCCATAAACGAAACGGCGCTTGAGGGCGGATATCTGCTCTTTGACCCCGGCGACGCCCAGACCGGCTTTATCTTCTATCCCGGCGGCAAGGTGGAGCGCGACGCCTATATCCCCCTTATGCGAAGGCTCGCGGAGAGGGGCGTTTTGTGCGTGCTGTGCAGTATGCCGCTGCGCCTTGCGGTGCTTGATCTGCACGCGGCAGACGGCGCGCGCGAGGAAATAGCGCAGATCACGCACTGGTACGTCGGCGGCCACTCGCTTGGCGGCGCGGCGGCGGCCATGGAGCTAAATAAGCACCCGGGCGTCTACGACGGCCTCATCCTGCTTGGCGCCTATTCCACCAAAGATCTTTCCGCCCAGCCGATCCGGGTCCTGTCCGTCTACGGCAGCCTGGACGGCGTCATGGACCGCGAAAAATACGCAGCCTGCCGCAAAAACCTTCCCCCGGACGCGCGCGAATATGTCATCGATGGCGGCAATCACGCCTGCTTCGGCGCGTATGGACGGCAAAAGGGCGACGGGGAGGCCGTGATCACCAACGAAGCGCAGCTTGACCAGTGCGCAGATGCCGTTGCTTCCTTCCTTATCGGCGCATAGAAAGGAGCGCTTATGCCAAAGATCCTTGAAAGCGTGCGCGAGCAGCTGTTGCTGACCGCCCGCGCGCAGATCAAACAAAACGGCTACGCCAAAACCACCATCCGCTCGGTGGCCGCCGAATGCGGGATCGCGGTGGGCACGGTGTACAACTACTTTCCCTCCAAGGACATGCTGATCGCCTCCTTCATGGCGGAGGACTGGCGCGCCTGCTTCGAGGCCATGCAGCAGGGGGAAAACGCGCCAAAGAAGCGCCTTAACGCCATATACACCTCGCTTCGTTCCTTCATCGACGGGCACAGGGACCTGTTTATGGACCCCGAGGCCGCCAGGGTCTACGCCGCGGTTTTTAACGCGCGGCATAGCCAGCTGCGCAGCCAGCTTGCCGGCCTCATCCTGCCCCTTTGCGCACAGCAGCCCGACCCTGCGTATCTTTCCACCTTTATCGCCGAGGCCCTGCTTACCTGGACCGTGGAGGGCACGCCTTTTGCGCAGCTCTATCCCGTTATTTCCAAATTGATACTTTAATAGAAAAGAGGAGATCTCTATCAGCAGCTTTGAAAACCTTCGCATCGTGGACAACTTCTACCAGACCTCGCTGTTTTTCCCGATGCCCACCGTCATCATCAGCACCCTCTGCGAAGACGGCACGACCAGCCTTGGCCCCTACTCCCTGGTGCAGCCCTACTACGTGGCCGGCAAGGACTACTACGCCATGCTGCTTTGCTGCCGCAATTCGTCCAACACCGCGCAGAACATCCTGCGAAACGGCAAGTGCGCGCTCAACTTCATCGACGACAGCAAAAAGAGCTTTCACGAGGCCGTAAAGCTCTCCTGGCCGGGCGACAAGCCCTCCGACAAAATGCCGCGCTGCAATTTCCGCCTGGAAAAAAGCCAGATCGAGGAGCAGACCGGCGAAAAGCGCCCCATGGTGCTGACGGACGCCATCCAGGCCATCGAATGCACCTGGATGCGCAGCCTGGACGGCGCGGACGCGGACCAGCCCGGGCAGCTCAGCGGCTACGAGGGCCCGTATCACGACTTTAACGGCATCACCAGCAAATTCGGCGCGCACTTCATTTTGCGGGTCGACCGCATTTTGATGAAAAAGCGCTACTCCGACGCCATCATAAACGGCGTTCGCGCCTGCGACTTCCCGCCCCTGCCGGTGGACTACGGCTACAGGGATTCCAAGAACTTCTGGTATCACAAAAAGCGCCGCATGCGCGCGGAGCTTTTGCAGGTGCGAAAGGCCTCGCTGGAGTCCGTGCGCTACGCCGCCGACCGCGCGGACGACAAGGTAAAGTTTACCGACGACGCCCTTCAGACCATTCTGGGCGTGCCCAGGGTGTTTTTGCCCGTGGTGCTCAAGGGCTGCGTCTCCTGGGCCAAGGAAAACAACGTGACCCTCATCACCGCCGAGCACATGAAGATCATAAACGACAAGCGTGCCAAGGAAAAAGCAAAAAAATAAAGGCGCAGTTCAACAAGCGCAAAAGCCCCGGGGTGGCTTGAAGGGGCCGCAGCCCCTCCAACAATGATCCGCAGGGGGCTTTGCCGCCCCGAGGACGTGTTTTTTGCAAAGCAGAGCTGGCCCGGCAAGAGCAAAAAACACAGCATCACAGTTTTTGCACCCGGAAATCTCCGCAGAGATTTCAGCAAAAGCTGTATTCCTGTTGCACATGCTTTATAGCCTGGCGTTTTGCCAAACTATACACATAAGGGAAGCATACCCAAGCGCTCACAATGGATCTTTGATTCATTTTGAGCGAGGGGTCCCAAAATCATAGAAAGGATACTGTATCATGAAGGTTGTACTCGCGGGCGCCTTTGGCAATCTGGGCGCCGAGATCTTAAAATGCCTCTGCGCAGCCGGCCACGAGGTCGTGGCGGCCGACCTTAAGGAGCGCCCCGTCGAGGGGACGCAGGGCAAGTACCGCTTCGTCTCCATAGACGCCACCAATCCCGAAAGCCTGAAGGGGCTTTGCGACGGGGCCGAGGTCGTCATTACCACCATGGGCCTTACCGGAGCCTCCACGCGCTTTACCGCATACGACATCGACTATAAGGGCAACATGAACCTCTACGCCGAGTGCAAGCGCGCGGGCGTCAAAAAGTTCAATTACGTCTCCGTCATCTCCTGCGACCAGCCCGGCGCGGAAAAGGTACCCATGCTCCACGCCAAGTACATGGTGGAGCAGGAGATCAAACAGCAGCCCATGGACTGGGTCATCTATCGCCCCACCGGCTACTTCTACGACATCGCCAAGGTCTTTAAGCCCTATGTGGAGAAGGGCGAAATGCGATTGCTCAGGCACTACGGCGGCGTAAAGGCAAACGTCGTGGACTGCGCGGACTTTGCCGCCTTTATCGTTTCGCACATGTGCGACAAAAACGCAAGCTACAACGTGGGCGGCAAGGAAACCTACACCTACGAGCAAATGGCCAAAATGTGCTTTGACGCCGCGGGAAAGCCCTGCAAGATCAAGTGGGCGCCCATCTGGCTTTTCGGCCTTTTGGCAAACCTTCCCAAGATCAAAAAGGCCGGCAAGCACGACATCATCCTCTTTAGCCGCTGGACGCTCAGCCACGACCTGGTGGGCGACACCATGATCGGCGACAAGAGCTTTGCGCAGTATCTCAAGGACTATTTTGGCAAGGGGGCAAAATAAATGTACTGGGGTCAGCTTGGCATATTGTACCTCGTGTGCGCGCTTTTGTGTGCCGTAGGCTTTTACAAGTTTGTGTACTTCCTTTCCGTCGGCTACGGGCTCGCCATCGCGGGGGGCAGCATCGCGCTTTTGATCATGTACCTCGTTTTCCCCACGGCGACGCCCGCATGGCTCGTCACCCTGCAGATGCTCCTGTTCGTCTGCTACGGCGTGCGCCTGTCCGGCTTTCTGCTCATGCGCGAATACAAAAACGCCTCCTTCCGCAAAACCAGCGTCGCAAAGCAGTCGCTTTCCAAAAATGACGAAAAGAAGATGCCCGCCTTCGTGCTCTTCTTCATCTGGATCTTTGTGGCCGCCCTGTATGTCGCGCAGCTAAGCCCCATGCTCTTCCGCTTCAAAAACGCCTCCCTGGACGCGCTCGTCCCCGTGATTGGCTTTGCGATCTCGCTTTTTGGCCTCGCGCTGGAATCCGCGGCCGACAGGCAAAAAAGCGCCCAGAAGAAGCTTCGCCCCGACATGGTGGCTACAAAGGGCCTTTACCGCATCGTGCGCTGCCCCAATTACCTGGGCGAGATCACCTTCTGGACGGGCGTGTTCGTCTCCGGCGTAACGACCTATCGCGGCGCGGGCCAGTGGATCACGGCGATCCTCGCCTTCGTCCTGATCGTCTTTATCATGTTCAACGGCGCGCAGCGCATGGAAAAGCGGCAGATGAAGCAGTACGGGGACAAACCCGAATACAGGGCCTATGCCGACAGCACGCCCATCCTCCTGCCCCTCGTGCCCCTTTACCACCTCAACGGGAAAGAAGGCAAATAAGCCATGAAGCAGTTTTCCGTGCCGATGGCGCTGGTCGATCTTGTCCCCGTGCTCCTCTTTGCCATCGCCGGCGTCATCCTCATGCGCGATCTGTATAACAAAATGAGCAAGGGAGCCTTTGCGCTTTTTGCTGCGGGCCTCATCGACGTCACTGCAGCGGGCGCGCTGAAGGCGCTGTACAAGCTGCTCTACGCCCTGGGCGCGTGCGATTTTGCATCGCTTAACAGCCTCATGTTCCCCCTGCAGTCGCTGGGCTTTCTGCTTGCCGGCATCGGGGCCGTGGCGATGCTTTCCCACCGCCAAGGCAGCGAGGCGGTCTGCGCCGCAGCGCCCCCGCTTTTTGGCGGCACCTTCATTTTTGTGAGCCTGATGGTTGCGGGCCTTGGCATGCTGGACGCGGCGCTGTGCATCCTGGCAAAGCGCCTCAAAAAGACCTCGGCTATCCTTTTGCTGATCCTCTCCTTCCTTTCGTCCCTTGCCATGGGCTATCTCTCCTCGCACGACTTTACCCAGGCCTCCATGAACTGGATCGCCCAGGGCGTGAACATCCTGGGGCAGGCGGCGCTGCTGCTTGGCGTTTTGCTGATGCACAGATCCGGCCTTTCCGCGCTCGCCTTAAACAAGTAGAATAAACGCCCGCAAGCCTCTTCGATTCAAGCAATGCCTCCCGCGTCTCGCCAAAACGCGGGAGGCGATTTTTCATCGCTTCTTCAGGATCGTCCGATAAAAAAGGGGAGACATTTTGCCCTCCCTATGCTATAATAAAGGCCGGGAAAAGGAGAAGCCGTCCCTTTACCAAATAGTTAGGGAGTCAAGCCTATGATCAGCACCCAGGACATGTCCGATCTTCTTCGCCTGTACGAGGGCTGCAAGGTCTTCCACGGCGAAATGCACGATCATTCCGACAGCGGCGGGACCAGCGACGGCAAATGCCCCCTTGCCGAATGGCCCGAAAAAATGCGCGCGCTGCGCATGGACTTTGCCGCCATCCTCGACCACCGTCAGATCCGGCACCTCTACCAGCCCGTCTGGGAGGATGGGCTGTTCATCCCCGGCACAGAGCCTGGCACGCACATCCTGGACAGCGCCGCAGAGGATAACGCCATGCACTACAACATCCTTCTGCCGCGCCGGGAGCTTTTGGAGCCTCTCCTGCACAGCTTCCCGGAATACCAGTTCAGCGGCGGCACGGAAGGGCATTTCAGGTATCCGGACTTCACCCGCGCGCGCTTTTGCGAGCTGATCGACGCGGTGAAGGCGCTGGGCGGCCTTTTTGTCCATCCGCATCCAAAGCAGGTGATGCGTTCCGCAGATCCCCTGGACTACTGGTTTCGGGATGAAACCGGCATCGAGGTCTTCTATATCTCCATGGACAGCGAGGAGACAAAGGCAAACTATGCCCTGTGGCTAAAGCTGCTTGCATCAGGCAAGCGGGTTTGGGCCTGCGCGGGCTGCGATATGCACAGCGACCCACGCGACACCGCGCTTACCACCCTCTATGCCCCGTCGCGCAGCGCCGCCTCCTTCCTTGAGCACCTCTCCACGGGCGACTTCACCTGCGGCCCGGTGGGCGTGCGCATGGCGCTTGGCGATACGAAAAGCGGCGGGCGCTGCGCTTTTTCGGGAAAGCGCCTTGTCGTCTGCATCGGCGACTTCCACCCAAGCGTCATAGATCCCTCACACGACTACCGCGCGGACCTTTTGAACGAGCGCGGCGTCGTATACAGCGCGCCCGTCTCTCCCACAGAGGACAACTGGTTTTCGCTGGACGCGGACGACTGCGCCTTTTACCGCGCAGAAGTATTCGATACGACCAAAAATCTCCGCATCGCCGTCGGTAATCCGATCTGGAATCTTTCTTAAGCCCTTTAGCGCAGCAAAACCCATCGTCCCCGGGGAAGGGACGCCGCCCATGCGGCAGGACTCCGCCCCTGGGGAGAAGCACATAAAAGAAAGGCGGTTCATTCATGAAAAAGAAACTGATCGCGTATCTTGGCAGCGGCGGCCTCACCCAGGACGACGCCCGCATGCTGACCCACGTCAACATCGCCTTCGGCAAGCTCGAGCCGGACGGGACCATACGGGAAAAGACCCTGGCCGGGCCGGACATCGAAAAATACAAAAGCTGGAACCCAAATCTTAAGTTCATCCTCTCCCTCGTGCAGACGCAGTCCAACTCCTTTACCTCGGTCTGCGCAAACAAGGAGTACATGCACAAAATGGGTGAGGAGGCCGTAAGGATCGTCACCACGACCCCCTACGACGGCATCGACCTTGACTGGGAATATCCCTGCGTGCCCTCAAACAATCAGGATACCTGCCCCGAGGACAAGTACCGCTTTACCGAGCTCGTAAAAACCCTCAGGGAGCATCTGGATGCTGCGGGCAAGGGGCACCTGCTCACGATCGCAGCGGGCGCGGATCTGTACTATGCCGAGTGCACGGAGCTTGACAAGCTATCCCAGTACCTTGATTACATCAACCTCATGACCTACGACCTGAAGTGCGGCTTCCACGCGCTTGCCGGGCACCACACGGCGCTGTATTCCTCCACCGGCGATTATTTCAGAAACAGCTGCGATCAGGCCCTGCGCCTGTTCCACGCCTACGGCGTGCCCAAGGACAAGCTTTTGCTGGGCGCGGCCATGTATTCCAGAAAGGCCGAGGGCCTCGAGGACAGAAACCACGGCCTTTTGCAGATCTGCCGAAAGCCCATCGGCTACGGCCCGGATTATTCGCTCCTGTCCAGGGAGTACATCAACAAAAACGGCTACGTGCGCTACTGGGACGACGAGGCCAAGGCTCCCTGGCTGTTCAACGGCAGCACCTTCATCTCCTACGACGATCCGGAATCGATGCGCTTGAAGGCGCAGTACGTGCTGGACAACGATTACGCCGGCGTCTTCTACTGGGAGCACAAATGCGACGACACCGGCACGCTCCTTCGCGCGCTGTACGACGTAATGAAGGAGCATCTGTAAGCGCAAACGCCCTGAAAGGAGGCCCCATGAAACACTATCCTTTTCATCCCCCGGTCTATTATTGCCGCAAAGCCCATGCGCCGCTCACCCTCGACGGGCGCCTCGACAAGCCCTTCTGGGCGGACATCCCCTTTACCGAGCCCTTCGTGGACATCGAGGGGCCGGAGATACGGAAAGCGCCGCGTTTTCCCACCCGGGCCAAGATCGCCTGGGACGACGACGCGCTGTATTTTGCTGCGGAGCTCACGGGAAACGAGATCTGGGCCCACGTCGATCAGCGCGACGACGTCATCTTCCGCGACAACGATTTTGAGATCTTCATCGACCCGGATTCCGACACGCAGCGCTACATCGAGTTTGAGATGAACGCGATGAACACCGTGTGGGATCTGCTTTTGACCAAGGCCTACCGGGACGGCGGCAAGGCCATCGATTCCTTTGACATCAAGGGGCTTGAGACCGCCGTATCCATCGACGGAAAGCTGAACGACCCCAATGCGGACAACCGCAAATGGAGCGTAGAGATCAAAATGCCCATGCGCTCCCTGAAGGAGGCTGCAGGCGCCCTTCCAAAGCCTGGAGACTACTGGCGGCTCAATTTCTCAAGGGTACAGTGGACCGTCGAGGTCAAGGACGGACAGTACCAAAAGGTTTTAGGTCCCAGCGGCAGGCCCCTGCCGGAGGACAACTGGGTGTGGGCGCCCACCGGCGTCATCGACATCCACCGCCCGCAGTACTGGGGCTTTCTCTTCTTCACGGAAAACGGCGAGGAATACCCGATCCCGGAGGACGAGCGCCTGCGCTTTGACCTGTACTGCCTGTTTGAGGAGCAGCGCGCGTATTTCCGCGAGCACGGCTGCTACTGCGCGGACGCGGACGCCCTCTGCGCCGCCGCGGGCGTCATGACCCGTCCCACGATCGAGACCACCGCGCACTTTTTCGAAATGCGCGTAAAGCGCGCAAACGGCCAGGGTGAGATCCGCCTCTATGCCGACGGAAGAAGCGAAATAATATAAGGGACAACAGCCCTTCCAAGCTACCCTGGGGCTTTTGCACAAGTGCAAAAGCCCCAGATTCTTAATGTCCTTTTTTCACTAACATCTTTCCCGCTCTTTCCTCTGTTTGCTGCCCGTCTCTGAGGGCCGGGCGTCCGGCGATCAGCACGTGCTGTACGCCGACAGCCAGGCGCTGGGGCGCTAGGTAGGCGGCCCGGGGTGCGATTTTTGCCGGGTCGAACACCGTGACGTCCGCGACGTTTCCTGGCCGAAGCACGCCCCTTCCGTCAAGCCCGAACACGCCCGCGGGCAGGCTGGTCACGCGGCGGACAGCCTGCTCCAGGGTGCAAAGCTTCCTTTCCCGCGCCAGGCGGAAAAACTCCGCGACCGCGCCGAAGGAACGGGGATGCGGCTGCTCGTCAAGGCGCTTCGGCTCCCCCGGCAGGGCGTAGCCGTCCGAGCCGATACAGGTCTCCCGGCTCAAAAAATACAGCATATCCGCTTCGTTCATCACAAAAAAGATGCACGTTGCCTGGGCGCGGGTGCGCTCCAGCACCGTCGCGGCGGCTGCGGCGTAATCCTGCGTATGCAGCAGCTCCTCCGCGGCCTTGCGCAGCGTGCAGCCGAGGATCTCCGGCCACAGCCCGCCGTCGCCACAGAACAGACAGGTCTCGGCGCTGATCGCGTCATAATAATGGCTGCGGATGCCGTCTATGATCTCCTGCCTGCGCGGGCCTCGCAGGCGTTCAAGCAGCGCCGCGCTTCCCCCGTCCAGGCTCCACCTTGGGCAGCGTATCGTAAGCCCAGTGCGGGACGCGGTGTAGGGATACATGTCGCACGTAACGTTCACGCCAAGGCCTTTTTGCCCTTCGATCTTTTCCCAGACCCTTGCGGCCTGCCCGTGCACTCTGCGGTTATCCAGCTTCAAATGGGAGATGTGCACATGCGCGCCGCTTGCGCGCCCGATCTCGCACAGCTCCTCGATCGCCTGATCGATCTTCAATCCCTCGCTGCGCATGTGGCAGGTGACGATGCCCTTATGCCGGGATACGACCTCCCCCAGCGCGTTCAGCTCCTGCTGATTCGCAAAGCAGCCCGGGGCGTATTCCAGCCCCAGCGACAGTCCCCACGCGCCCGAGGCCAGCTCGCGATCAAGCAGGCTTTGCATCTTTTGCATTTCCTCTTTGTCCGGCGCGCGGTCCGCGTCGCCCAGCACGGCCCTGCGCAGGGTGCCGTGCCCCACCAGCAGCGCCTGATTCACGCCCATGCGATATCCGCCAGCCTTGAAAGCGTCTACAAAGGCGGCAAAGGACGGGCTGCTGCATATCCCGCCTTTCTCTCCTTCGCAGTGAAAAGGGCTGTCTCCGCAGTTGCCGCTGATCTCCGTGCACACGCCCTGATACAGCTTGGAGGCCGATGTGGGATCCTCCAAAAACGCGGTGTCCGAATGGGCGTGCGCGTCGATAAAGCCCGGCGCGACCGTAAGCCCCTCCGCGTTTATGCACAGCCGGGCGCTTTCCCCCTTCAGCTTTCCCACGGCGCAGATCACGCCGTCCCTTATGCCAAGGTCGCCCGTAAATCCCGGCGCGCCCGTGCCGTCCACCAGCGTGCCGCCGTAAATCAAGACATCGTACATGGCTTTTCTCCGTTTATCGTTTCTCCGCTCCGCGCCAAATGCGCGGGCGCTTTGCATCACAGTTTCAAATCATGTTCCAAATTTTCAACCCTTCCCGGGGCGCGCCGATTATACCCCGGCCGCGGCACGATTGTCAAGCGCGCCGTCTGCAAAGCCATTTGTCGCCCGGCAGGCGACCTCTTTTATGTGTTTTCAGAGTATCCTTTTCTCATAAAAAAGAGGAGGCAGAAAGCATGAAAAAGGGTCTTACAGAAATGGTTTTTATTCTGGACAAAAGCGGATCGATGATAGGCCTTGCGCAGGACACCATCGGCGGCTTCAACGGCATGATCGAAAAGCAGCGCGCCCTGGAGGGCGAGGCGCTGGTCACCACGGTGCTGTTCAACCAAAACAGCGTGACCCTGCACGACCGCGTGCCGCTTTGCGAGGTGCCGCCCCTCACCAGCAGGGAATACAGCGCCGGCGGCCTTACCGCACTGCTGGACGCGGTGGGCGACGCGATGGAGCACATCCGCATCCTGCACGACTACGCGGGCGAGGCGGGCCGGCCCGAGCACACGATCTTTATCATCACCACCGACGGGCAGGAAAACAGCAGCCGCCGCTACAGCACGAAGCAGATCAAAACCATGGTCAGCGCCGCCCGGCAGGAGCGCAATTGGGAATTTCTGTTTCTGGGCGCGGACATCGACGCCTTTGAGGGAGCCGAAAGCCTCGGCATCGCGCCCGAGCGCGCCGCCCGCTTCCATCACGACAGCAAAGGCTACCGCGCTTCCTACGAAAGCATGGAGCACGCGCTTTGCATGATGCGCACAACCGGCCGCGTTTCCAGCGGCTGGGCCAGACCCATAGAAGAGGACAACACGTCGCGCAAAAAGTAAACGGCTGTTTCCTGCCGCCGTTTTGGGCAAAGCCCCACTATTGCGCAGGCAAAAACAGCCATTCAAGCGCCGCCTGCGCTGCGCCGTCGTGCTGATGGGCGCTTTGGGGATTGACGCAGACGAAGTATTGCTGATTATCCCCGTAGGAAATGAGATCGGCAAAGGGGCGCGCGCCGGAAAGCGGGATCAGATCTTCCGGAAGGAGGTCTTTATACTCCTTAAGCGAGGACGCGGAAAGCAGCAGCGCGTCGCCGTCCTGAAAGGGGCTTTGTCCCATCATGCTGTAGGTAAACTCCCGCGCCTGCAGCATGCGGATCTTGGGATAGCGCTCCTTCCCGCGCTCGTTCCAGATCTCCTCCATCCGCGCGGAGAGGCGGGTGGGATCGCTGATCACAGCGTCCACGTAGATCACAAGCTTTTTATCCGCGGAGGTGTCCGTAAGAAAGCTTGTAAAGATCCAGCCCCAAATGAAGGCGCACAGCATAAGCCAGGCAAGCGCCAGAGGCAGGGCGCGCAAAAATCGCTTCATCGCCCGCCCTCCAGCGCCTCAAAGCCCACCACAAAGCGCCCGGCCAGCAAAAGCCTTACGGGCGTTCCCTCCGGGGGCAATAGCTTATACTTGCGCTCGTTTACAAAAAAGCTGAGCGCGGGCGCGTCCGACTCCAGGCGCACCCGCCGCACCAGCATGCCTCCGGGGATGCGGTCGGGCCTTGGCTCGCAGCGCAAAACGCCCACGGCCTCCTCGCGCGCAAGGCTCAGCGCGGTGCCCACGTGCTTTTCCTCCGCCGCAAACCTTTTTTCCGCCGGGATCAGGTGCAAAAACACGTACCAGCCCGCAAGCGCTGAGATCGAAACGCACGCTGCATACAGCGCCCGCCAGTTTGCCGTCTTTACCCGCGTGCACAAAAACGCGCACGCGGCAAGGCTCAAAAGCGCAGTGATCCAGCAGGCGCGCCTTGCGCCCTTCTGGGCTTTTTTTATTTGAACGAACTCGCCCGCTTCGTACAGCTCCGTCATTTACGCTTCCCCTTGAGGCGCATCCAGCGCGGCGCTTTTGCCCGCCAGCGCACCGGTAGCAAAGGCGATGGTGATGTTGAAACCGCCGGTCAGGGCATCCACGTCCAGCAATTCGCCCGCCACGTATAGCCCCCTGACCAGGCGGCTTTCCAGGGTGGAGGGATTGATCTCCTTTACATTCACACCGCCCTGGGTGATGATGGCCTCCTCAAAGCCCCTTAAGCCCTTTACCGTGAGGGGCAGGGCCTTGATCAGCGCCACCAGCCTTGCCCGCTCGGCGGCGGTCACAGAGTGGATCGGCTTATATTCCGGGATCTCGGCAAGGCGCGCCAGCATCTGCCCAAGCGCATGGGGCTCCAGCGTCTCAAGGCAGCTGATCAATTGCCTGTTCGGCATGGCGGCAAACTCCCGCAGGATGCGCGCGTCCACCTGCTTTTCGTCCAGCGCGGGCTTTAAGTCGATGTACAGCTGGGTGCCCGCGGCGCTCTCCGGCAAAAGGCTGGAAAGCGTCAGCACCAGCGGGCCGGATACGCCAAAGTGCGTAAACAGCATTTCACCCTGCTCCGCGTAGAGGAGCTTTCTTTTGCCCTTTTGCTCACAGTAGGCGCTGAGCTTTACGTTTTTAAGACTGAGGCCCATAAGCTCCCTCGGCCAGGTCTCCCGGGTCTCGACGGGGGCCAGCGCGGGGCGGCAGGGGCTGATCGAATGCCCCAGCTGCTTGAGCAGCCTGTGCCCGCTGCCGTCTGAGCCGGTCACCGGATAGCTCATGCCGCCGGTAGCCAGCACGCAGGCGTCAAAGGGCAGAAAGCCCCGGGCGGTCTCCACGCCCTCAAAGCGCCCCTCTTTTGTCCTTATGCCGCTTACCTCGGTGTTCAGCTCGATGCGCGCCCCGCGCCCTCTCAAATATTTTTCCAGCGCCGCGCTTATGTCGCTTGCGTGGTCGCTTTGGGGAAACACGCGCTGTCCCCGCTCCACCTTCAGCGGCACGCCAAGGCCTTCAAACAGCTGCATGATGCCCTGGTTGTCCAGCAGGGCCAGCGACGCGTACATAAAGCGGGGGTTTCGCACGATGTTTTTCATCAGCTCCTCCCGCTCGCAGGCGTTGGTCAGGTTGCAGCGGCCCTTGCCAGTGATATACAGCTTTTTGCCAAGCTTTTCGTTGTGCTCAAGCAGCGTCACGCGCGCGCCCGCGTCCAGAGCGTACTTTGCGGCCATCAGGCCCGCCGCGCCCCCGCCGATGACGCAGATTTTTCTCTCTTTGCTCATATCCTTAATCCGGGCTCTTGTTCAGATACACCGAGTATTCGTTCCAGATGCCCTCGACCTCTTCAAAATAGCGGGCGGTCTCCACGCGCCTGCGCTGGGACAGGGCGACGATCATCGCGTTCAAAAGGCTGATCGGCGCAGCAAGAGAATCCACAAACGAGGCCATCTCGCTTTTAGCCATCAGGCAGCAGGTGGATTCCGCGCGCAGGGGGCTTAAGGGCCCGTCGGTAATGCCGATCAGCGTCGCGCCTCGGCTCTTTGCAAACTTCATCGCCTTCACGGTGTGGCTCGTATAGCGCGGGAAGGAGATGCCCACCAGCACGTCCTCGTCGCTGATGCGGGCGATCTGCTCAAAAACGTCGCTTACGCCGCTTGTGACGATGGCGACGTTTGGAAAGATGAAGTTCAGGTAGTGGCCGAAAAACTCAGCCAGCGGCGCGCTTGCGCGAAGGCCAAGCACGTAGATGCGCCTTGCGCGAAGCAGCGAATCGACCGCCGCGTCAAAGGTATCCAGGTCGATCTCGTCCAAGGTGGAGCGGATGTTCTGGATGTCGGTCTTCAGCACCTTGCTGAGCACCTGCGCGCTGCCCATCTCCCCCGTCATTTCCAGGCGCTGGCTGGCGGTCAGGCGATGGCGCACCAGCTCCTGCAGGGCCTTTTGCAGCTGCGGGAAGCCCTCGTAGCCCAGGGCGGAGGCAAAGCGCACCACCGTGGATTCGCTGACCCCCACGTATTCTCCAAGCTTGCTAGCGGTCATAAAGGCCGCTTTATCGTAATGGTTCACGATGCACTCTGCGATCCGGCGGTGGCTCTTGGAGAGCCGTTTGCCGCTGTGATTGAGCCGCGCCAGCAGCTCCTGCGCATTATTCTCCATCAAAAATACCATCCAAAAGCATATTGTGCAAGGCGATCCTGCATTGCACTGGCTTCATTATACCCAATCAGGCCGCATTTTGCAAGCTGTTTGCAGGATTAAATGCACAAGCGCCGGCCCGCCCCGCAAATAGCAGGACTGGGCCAGCGCTTTCCTTCCGTTTCAGGCAGCGTGCCTGAAAGAGCGTTTCTAATTGTCGCCCCGCGTAAAGCCGTTGGTCATGCGGCGGGTCGCCTCGTTCAAAACGTTGTTCAGGGCCTTCTGGGTCTCCTTCTTCGCCATATCGGCGATCTCCTGGTTGGCCTTTGCGGCGTCAAAGCTCTTGGGATCGGCAAGGTACCTTTCGTCCCACTCGTTCAAAAGCCTGTGCGCTTCGGCGGCCATCTGGTTCTGGTAGCGCTCGATGTAAATGGCGCAGGGCCCGTAATGCGCGTCGGTCAGCGCGCCCAGCATGCGGCTGCACCAGTAAAAATTTTCCGTGGAGGCGTTAAGCGTCACGCGTTCGTAGTAGGCGGGCACTTCGCCTGTCTGGGTGTAGACGGGCGCAAGCGCGTCAAAGGTGGTGGAGCAAAAGCACAGCCACTCCACGGCCTGGATCGCCTTTGGCAGAGAACCCCGGATCTGGTTTACCGTCATCACGCCCGTGTTGTTTTTGCCGATCGGGCGGTAGAGGTGGCGGCGCGGGTCGCCGTCCTTCCCGTAGGGATCGTAGGGCGTGCCCTGATAGTGCGAGGACAAAAGGTACTTTACGTCCTCCACCGTCACCCGGCGGGAGGGCACAAGGCACCAGGGGATGCGGTCGCTGGTGGGCGTAAAGTCCGCGCCCTCGCCGTCCCATTTGTACTGATCGGGGCACAGATACCTTCCCATGAACCAGGCCCTTGGGGTATTGTAGATGTGATCCGCGTCTGAGTGCGAGCCAAACGCCGCGCGGATGTCGATCTTTTCTTCTGCGGGATTGAGGATAAGCGCGTTTTTGCGGGCAAAGGCCTCAAGGTCTTTTGAGCACATATAGTCGCCGCCCGACTCATTTGCCCTTGCAAAATCAAATTCGTCCATGCCGAACTGGTTTGGCATGATCACCACGGCCTCGTCCGGCACTTTTCTTGCGATCCAGTGATGGCCGCCGATGGTCTCCAGCCACCACACCTCGTTTGCGTCGTTAAAGGCGATGCCGTTGGATTCGTAGGTGCCGTATTTTTCAAGCAGCGCCCCCAGACGCTCGACGCCCTGACGCGCCGTGCGGATGTAGGGCAGCACGAGCACCAGCAGATCCTCCTCGCCGATCCCGCCGGGCACGTCCTTTTCGCCGCGCTTTTCGGCCTTTTTATACCTGACCAGCGGGTCCGCGCCCAGCACGCGGGCGTTGGTGGTGATGGTCTCGGTGGCCGTCATGCCCACGTTTTCGGCGTTTATGCCGGTCGCCGCCCAAATGCCCTCCTTCAGATCCACGTTAGGGCAGGCGGTGTACGCAAGCGGCTCCTCCGGCAGCTCGATTGCAAGATGCCCGATCACGCTTTTGTATTTGCGCTTTTGCTGCGAGGGCTTGACAAGCGTCAGTTTCTTTACGTCAAATCCCCCGTCGTCAGTGCGGGCGATCATGGTGGAGCCGTCGAAGCTCGCCCCCTTGCCCACAAGTATCGTCGTACACGGCATAAAACTGTTCCTCCATTTCGATAGGGATACGGTCGCATCGCCCGGCGCTGCATTTTGCACAAAGCGCTCAGGCCTTTCAAAGTATAGAAAAAGGGCTGTGCCGCCCGGGTGTATTTAAAACCCTTCTTTCACAGCCCTTGATAAGCTTTTGGATTACAGACCCATCTTGGCGGCCTGCTCCGCAACCTCGGCGGCCAGGTCGTTGACCTTCTTCTCCAGGCCGTCGCCCATGCG
>CADBNW010000245.1 GCA_902796025.1 uncultured Eubacteriales bacterium | reverse complement strand
AGGGCGCTTTTTTTTATTTCTCCACTCTTTTTATTCCATCATTAAACCCCTGCCACTAGTGTGAAACAGGGGTTTGTTGATGGCCTGTATCGATTGAAATGAATCGGAGATTCATTTCAATCGGTTGGTTGGGCTATCCTTAGGTTGTGGTTTGATCGAAACGCCAGGGCTTGATCGTGTGGGCGATAGGATCGCAGTTTTTGCTGAAATCTCTGCGGAGATTTCCGGGCGCAAAAACTGTAAGGAAGCGATTATTTGTTCCGGTCGTCTCCGCTTCGCTGCGCTCTCTGCACAAAAATCGCTGTCCTCGGGGCGGCAAAGCTGCCCCTGCGGTTTGAAGTTGGAGGGGCTGCGGCCCCTCCAAGCCACCTGGGGGATTTCGTTGTTATGTGAGAGCCCGTTGGGGGATGGTGAGCGGCAGGGGTGTGTTTTTTGGGGAATGTGTTCCATGACTTTTCGTGGAGTTTTTGTTGGAACAAAGCGGGATTTTGGTGCGTATAATACATCGGCGGCTGAAAAGTTGCCTGTAATCGCCGGGGCCGCTGAAAATTATTGTTAACGTGTTGAAGAAAAGCGGCGCTTGGATTATAATATATCCATAAAATAAGGGAGGAATGCATTATGAAGAAAATAATGGCAGTACTGCTCAGCCTGTGCCTGCTCATCGGCAGCGTAGGCTTTGCGCAGACCGCTACCGTGCAGGGCTCTTTGACTTATATGGGCCAGAGTCTTGCAGACATTCTGGCGCAGATCGGGCAGGACGACGACGGCTGCTATCAGTTCAGGCTGAAGGGCAACGTGCAGGATCAGCTGCTTGACCTCGCGGCGCAGCTGAGCGAACAGTCCGTGGTATTCGGCTCTGGCGACCAGATGTACGAGATCACCGCTGAAAACCTCGGCATCGCGCTGATGAACGTTGCCAAGGCGCAGCTGGGCGAAGAGACCGTTGCGATGATCGCAGCCGCGTACGCGTACTACACCCAGGGCGGCTTTGAGGCCGACAGCCAGGTGCTGTCGCAGGTGCTGCAAAACGAGATCATGCGCGTGGTCATGCTTGCGCAGACCAACGGTATCGTGACCGTTGCTGAGGACGGCACCGTGACCATCCACGCCACCGAGGAAAACCTGCTGGCGACGGTAAAGGGCTATCTGGCCTCTCTTGCCGAGGATGAGAACGTATTTGCGCTGCTTGCCTCCACCCAGGCCTGGAGCATGCTGGGTCTGTCCGAGGGCGGCGTCAACGAGCGCCAGGCTGTGGCCGGCGTCGCCGCGCAGCTTGAGAACGTGAGCATCCAGGGCGTAGACCTGGAGCTGCTGGCCGTAGTCAACCCCACCGGCACCATGGACGCTTCTCTGACCCTGGTCATCGAAAACAGCCTCGACCTGTCCGTAAAGGCGATGTACGACGGCGCTTCCTTCTCCGCCTCCGTTGTGGAGAGCGCGCTTGAGGACGAGCCCATCACCGCTTCCATCGTATACGCGGACGGCACGCTTTCCATCACCGCGCACGCTGAAGAGCTGGATTACAACTACAACCTGCGCATGGAAGGCAGCAAGATCACTTACACCCTGGACGAAACCGTCGCCATGAACGGCAACTGTGTAAACGTCGCAGTCAACGAAGTGATCGATACCGAGGCCATGACCTTGAACGCCGAAGCGACCATCGGCATGGGCGAGACCCTGGACGAGATCGAAGAGGCGATGTACGCCACCATCACCTTCGACATGGTAAACGGCTTTGAAGAGAAGGTCCAGATCTATCCCCTTGAGATGACCGTTCTAGCTTACGCCAAGCCCATCGCCACCGAGCAGGGCAACGGCATCAAGGTGAACATGTCCGCCACCCAGGGCGAAATCGAAATGAACGATATGTTCGACCTGGAGCTGATCGTGGGCCAGACCATCAGCCTGACCAGCGAGCTGAACAATTATGACAACGACGGCACGAAGGAAAACGTCTACCAGCTGGCCTGCGCGCTGGATCCCGCAAGCTTTGCCATCCAGGGCATGCTGGCGACCGAGGACGGCACCTACGAAGTTGCCGGCGCTCTGGGCGAGGATCACGTGTACACCCTGAGCCTCAGCATGAACGGCCTTGAAATGGCCAAGGCGACCCTGGCCGTCGATCCCGAAATGGGCCTTGGCTACAGCCTGCTGATGGGTGAGCTTCACGTGACCCTGTACGACGGGACCGAGATCGTCCGCACCGCGGAGATGTACGATAACGGCGTCGAGTACACCCTGACCATCACCTCCAACGGCATCACCCAGACCTACAAGGCCAGCGTGACCACCGGCATGCTGGAGGACGGCACGCAGTATATCGAAGTCAGCTTCGGCAACGACGCCATGTCTTACGTGCTGGACGCCTTCTACACCGGCAAGGACAACGGCTTTGACGCAGAGCTCAAGCTTGTGGCGATGATGGGCGACGCGATGAACGAGCTGGCGGATCTTAAGCTGAGCTTTGAGCTGAGCGACGAAGACCTGCCCCGTCTGAGCGGCACCCAGCTGAGCGCAGAGCAGATCGAGCAGATCATCAATAGCCTGATCGAGCAGCTCAGCAGCAGCGCAAGCAGCTACAGCACTCTGCCCGGTTCTTCCTACGGCTACGGCGCATAAAAAATGGGGGGCTGCTTGGCAGCCCCTCGCTTTAAATGAATCTTTGATTCATTTAAAGCGGTTGGTCAGGTTGCCTGTGTGGGTATAGTTTGTATAAACGCCTATTTATAAAGCATGGGCAAGAGGAAAGCAGTTTTTGCTGAAATCTCTGCGGAGATTTCCGGGCGCAAAAATTGTAGAGTTGCGATTTTTGCTCTCGCAGGGCAAGCTCTGCTTCGCAAAATCACGTCCTCGGGGTGGCGAAGCCACCCCTGCGGATTGAAAGTTGGAGGGGCTGCGGCCCCTCCAAACTACCCTGGGGCTGTTGCATTTGTGCAATAGCCCCGGTTTTTTGGTAGCGGTGGAAGCTGGTTGAGTCTTTTCATGAGGGGGTAAATGGGATATAATAGGGGCGGAGATTTTTTTGAGGGGAACAGAATGAGACGCTTTGACGTGATTTTGCTGCCGGGGCTCAGGCTGGAGGCGGACGGGCGGCCGCGCAGGGAGCTGCTGGACAGGGTAAACGCGGCCGCTGATTTGTGGCACAGAGGTCTTGCCCCCAAAATCGTGGCCTGCGGGGGCGACGCCGCGGGCGTCGGGGTAAGCGAAGCGCAGGTGATCCGGCAGAAACTGCTGGAGCTTGGCGTTTCGCCGGAGGCGATCGTTACCGAGGATGCGTCGCTGATCACCGCGGAAAACTTTCAAAACGCCGTGAGGCTGGTGGGGCGCGGGGCGCGCGCCGCGCTGTGCACCAGCGATTACCACATGGCGCGGGCGCGGCTGCTTTGCAGGCGGGCGGGCTTTAAGCCAAAGGGCTTCAAGGTGAAAACGCCCGGCGGAGCGGGAAAGCGAAGGCTTTTGCTTTTGGAAGCGCTTGGCATATTGGACGCGCTGTGCGGCTGGCAGGACGAGGGAAGAAAGCGCCCCGAAAGGGTGGAGCGGTTCAAGAACTGGGTGGCGGGGAAGCTTGGAGGAAAGAGTTAGGAGTTAGAAGTCAGGAGTTAGGAGTGGCGGTGGAAATCGCTGCGCGATTTCTTTGATTTTTTGGCGTTGCGCGGGGTCGTTCAGAGCCCGATAGATCGAGATAGGGAGAAAAGGAAGGGTAGTGGTTAAGGGAAGCGCTTAGGGAGTGGTGCAGCCAGTATCTTTGGCCCAGCAGGCGCATGGAGCGAAAGGCGGTTTGAAACTGGGCGCTGATCTCGGGCGGGAGCCTGGGCGCGTCGGGTTTTTGTTTTGCATAGGAGAGCCATTCCTCATGCAGATGGCGAAGGTCGATGTACCAGTACTCCACTTTTCCAAAGCCCTCCTGCGTGGCGGCGTAGTATCTGTCCAGCCATGCGCGCCCATGCGGCGCGTCAAGCACCAGCGGCTGCGGCACGGGGCGAACGCGCCAGGCCTTCAGGAGCTTTCGGCGCGATACGGCGGACAGCCCAAGCCGAAGGCAGAGCCGCTCGCACAGCCGCAGCAGGCTTTCCAGATCAAGCCGTTCGTCCATTGGCGTCCTCCCCTGTAAGCCCCTCCGCCAGCGCCATGCCGCGCTCCAGACGGCATTGCAGCGCGGGGCGGGTAAGGCGAAGCGTTGCGCATACCGCGCCCTTATCCACGCAGTCGATAAAGATCAGCCGAAGCACCGCAGATTCGATGGGCAGGGGGATGCGTTCAAGCAGAGCCTCGGCGCGCAGGGTGCGGGCTTTTAGCGCCTGCTCCACCGCCGATGCGCGGCGCTCCGCGTCCAGCGCCCGGATCAGCAGCCCCTCCCGGTCGCAGGCTGTTCCGTTTACTCTGGGGCCAAGGGAATGCGTCGTGCGCTGAGCCCGCTCCTTTAAGCCCCTTGCGTGCTCCTTTAGGGCGTCCAATTCAAAGCGCTTTGCCCGCACGCCCTCCAACAGCGCCCAGGCGCGGGGAAATTTTTGTTGCAGCTTCATCTGTTATCCTCCTTCAGCATATCAGCTTGCATGCTTACAAAACGCGCAAGCTACTCGCAATTCAATTACGATGCAGAGTATATCGTAACTTTGTTGCGATGTCAATAGAGTATAAAAGAAATTTAATTGCGTATTCCTTGGGCAGATTGAACAAAAACGAGGGAAAGTCCGGAAGAAAGAGCGGTGGACTGGGCTTATGGGGCTGCAAAAAGGGGTAGAAATGTAAGGGCGTTGTCGCAATTTATTTTCGAGTTTTCCGGAGTGGGATGAGATTTGCCCAAGAGGCGATGGAAGCGGGTGGAAGCGAGACAGAACCTCATCCGGCCGGCGGAGCCGGCCACCTTCCCCTGAAGGGGAAGGCTTTTGGGGTTGCCCGGTGGGGAAAGTGTCAGCCGTAAGGCTGACTGATGAGGTAGAGAATCGGGTGACGAACCTTGCCTGCTTGTCTAATAAAGTGAAGAACCAAAAAAATTCTGGCTGGGCTTAAGCATAGCGCAAAGCCCAGCCGGGGTGGTTTGGAGGGGCCGCAGCCCCTCCAACTTCAATCCGCAGGGGCAGCTTTGCCGCCCCGAGGACAGCGATTTTTGTGCAGGGAGCGCAGCGAAGCGCAGACGACCGGAACAAATAATCGCAACCTTACAGTTTTTGCGCCCGGAAATCTCCGCAGAGATTTCAGCAAAAACTGCGATCCTATCGCCTACGCTTTATCATCTGGCGTTTCGACCAAAAAACAATCTATGGATAGCCCAGCTAACCGATTGAAATGAATCTCTGATTCATTTCAATCGATATTATTTAGCCCCGCCACATTCTCCGCCCTGTACCCCAGCGCGGCGCGCAGCTTTTCCTGCTCCGGCAGGGAGGAGCAAAGCGCTGTCAGGCGGCCTTCGATGTACGCGCCCTCGCACGCGGCGGGGATGAGTGCGGTCTCAAAGGGATTTAGCTCGATCTGTCCGCCGTTCCAGCCCATCACGCAGGAGTCGGTGGGGGTCACAAAGGCCATGTACTTAAAGTCCAGCGGCATGCGTCCGCACACGTTTAAGCGCATCAGCGCAAAGTTTTCGTCGCAGATGTAATGGGTCACGCTGCCGCCCTCGCAAAGCAGGGTCGCGCCGGGCACCTTGCCAAGCGACAGATCCGGTCGCGTCACGTCCAGCGCTTTTTGGGTGTGCAGCTGGCGGGGCTTTCCGTCCTTGCCCACGCGCCCCCAGTCCCAGAAGCGATAGGTCGCGTCGGAGGACTGCTGGATCTCGTACACCATCACGCCGCCGCCCAGCGCGTGCACGCAGCCGTGCGGGATATAGTACACCTCGCCCGGATGCGGATAGACCCAGTTGAGCGCGTCTTCAAACTTGCCCTCGGCCACGATGTCGCAAAGCGCCTTTTCCGTGGGCTTCAGGCCGTAGGCGATGCGGCTGCCGGGCTCTGCGGACAGCACCATCCAAGCCTCGGTCTTTCCAAGCTTGCCGTCGTTTTTCAGGGCGTATTCGTCGCCGGGATGCACCTGCACAGACAGGGTGTCCCGCGCGTCCAGGAGCTTGAGCAGCAGGGGGAAGGGCTTTTTGTCCGTGCCGGTCACGCCCTCGTAGTCCTTTTCCAGCGCGTCCGCCAGCGTCTGCCCGGCCATGTCGCCGTTTAGGATCAGGCTTTCCAGCCCGCTCAGTGCGCTCACCTCAAGGCTTTCGCCTACCCGGTCCTCGGGCGCGTTTTTGCCAAACAGCAGCCTGAGATTGTCGCCGCCCCAGGGCGTAGCCTCGCCGTAACGATACCGGGGACCCATCTTCAGAATATCCATAAGCAACCGCCTTTCACCCTTTATTTTAGTCAGGAGTTTTTATGGCCAGCCGACTAAAAGCTAACAGCTAACAGCTAAAAGCTAACAGCTCTTTTTATAGATCTCCGGCTTCAGCACGCCGATGTCCGGAAAATTCCTGTACTTCTGATCATAGTCCAGGCCGTAGCCCACCACGAAGGCGTCGGGCACCTCAAAGCCGCAGTAATCGGGCTTTACGTCGGATTCCCGGCGGCTGGGCTTGTCCAGAAGGGAGACCACCTTCAGGGATTCCACGCCCTTTTGCAGCATGTCCGCCTTGACGAAGGCGATGGTGCGGCCGGAATCGATGATGTCCTCTACCAAGATCACGTTTCGGCCCCTGATCTTGTCGTCCAGGCTCGAAACCACCTTTACCTCTCCGCTGGACACCGTGGCCGAGCCGTAGGAGGACGCGGTCATGAATTCCATCTCCACCTGTATATCCATCGCGCGAATGAGGTCGGCAAAGAACACCACGGAGCCCTTCAGCACGCAGATCAACAGCGGCCTTTTGCCGGCGTAGTCCCGGCTCAAAAGCGCCCCCATTTCACTGACCCGGCGCGCGATCTTCTCTCTGTCCAGCAGAATGTACGCCATATCCTCCCGCATTGTCATATCTCTACTCCTTCTATCGTTATTGTAAGCCTTGCCGCGGCGTCTTGCGGCCGCAGCTTTGCGTCTTCGCTTATGCCAAGTCCCGGCGCCCAGAGCACGTTGCTTCCCTGGGCCACGACCGGCAGCCGGTCCCTTAGCGGCAGGGGAAAGCGCCTGTCGGTAAGATAATCGCCAAAGGACTTGCTCTTTCCCTTCATCCCAAAGGGCTTGATATGATCGCCGTTTTGCCTCAGGCGCAATTGCGCCCCGCAAAGCGCCTTTGCGCTAAGCACCTGGCAAAAGCCGTCGTCCCTTATGGGCACGGGCGCGCAGTATTCCGTTTGCAATCGGCAAACGCCCGTAAGCGCCGTGCTCCCGGGCAGAGCGAGATCGGCGGGCTCCGGCCTTGGCAGGGGCGGCACGATGAACAGGGCGCAGTCGTCTCCCCAGGCCTGGTATCCGTCTCCAAGCTCGACGTAGGCGCGCCGCCATTTTGCGTCAATCGCCCGCTGCGTCGCATCAAAATCCGCGCCCGGATAGACGAGCCGTATCGCCCGGCGGGTGAGCGCCGCGTCAAAGTCGCTGTCGATCTGCGCGATGCCCGCGTAAAAGATAATCAGCTGTTTTCCCAGGCGCTGAACATATCCCTCCAGCGCCCTGTCGTCCTCGCCCGCGATCTCGGCAAAGCGGCAAAGGGCCTTTTCACAGCCGGGATAGATGTTTCGGATCAGCGGCAGCACCTGCAGCCGCAGCGCGTTTCGGGGATTGTCGGGCACGAGGTTGGTTTTGTCCTCGCGCCAGGGCTGGTCGATCGAAAGAAGATACTGCTTTAGTTCCTCCGGAGCAAAATCGATCAGCGGACGCACGAGCCTGCCGCTGTGGGCGGGCATGGCCGCCGCCCCCGCAAGGCCGCTGCCGCGCAGAAGGTGCATCAGCAGCGTTTCCGCCCTGTCCTGCATGTGGTGCGCAAGGGCGATGAAGTCCGCCCCCGCCTGCGCGCGCGCCCGCTCCAAGAATGCGTGGCGCATGTTTCTTGCGCAGCCCTCGAGCCCTTCGCCAAGGCGTTTTGCTTCGCCGGGCACGTCGCCCTTTTCCACAAACAGCCTTACGTCCAGGCGCGCGCACAGATCCTCAACAAAGCGCATGTCTTCAAGCGAGTCCTCGCCCCGGATGCCGTGCTCAAAGTGCGCGGCGCTGAGCGTTAACGCCAATTCGTCCCGGGCGCGGCAAAGCAGCCTCAGCAGCGCCACGCTGTCCGCGCCGCCGCTTACGGCCACAAGCACCGCCCGGCCCTTCAGACCGCAGCGCGCGCAGGATGCCAAAAAGCGTTCAAAAATCAAATCATCCGTCACCGATCAACGCCTCGCTGCCCGGCGCCGCGTGCGCCAGGTCGCTGAATGGAAAAATTATACCACATCCCCCGGCGCTTTGCAAACCGCCGCGCCCTGCCCGAGGATTAAATTTGCGCCCAAATCCAGTCTGCCCCGCCGCCCGCGGCGCACGGCAAAGCCGCTTGCCAGTTTTTTTTGCGTGTGCTATACTTTCTATGAATTTCAAATAGGGTTATAAAAGGAGAACGCGATGCTTTTGCCGGTGAAATGGGTTTTCTTTGACCTGGGCTCAACACTGATTGATGAAACGGCAGCGGACACCCGACGAATCAGGGAGATGATTGCCGGCACGGATGTCACAGAGCAAGCGTATCGTGAAAAACGTCTTGAGATGATACGAAACGGCCGAAACGGCGACCTGTCCGCAATGGAGTTT
>CADBNW010000244.1 GCA_902796025.1 uncultured Eubacteriales bacterium | reverse complement strand
TTGCAGTTTTTGCGCCCGGAAATTTCCGCAGAAATTTCAGCAAAAACTGTTATCCTGCTGCACATAGGTTATAGCCTGGCGTTTTATCAAACTATATACATAAGGACAACATAACCGAGCGCTTTAAATGAATCTTTGATTCATTTAAAGCGAGGGGCTGGCAACAGCCCCTATTGCCTTACATATCCGTCAGCAGCTCCCGGTTTTTCCAGATGTAGTCAAAGCCGCTGTAGAGGGTTAGGGCCATGCTCAGGTACATCATGATGGTGGTGATCAGCTTCCAGTAATGGTGGGCGTCAAGGTCGATATTGTAGATCGGGATGATCAATAGCGCCATGGGGATATAGATCATCTGGGAGATGGTTTTGAGCTTTCCCCAGGGGCCGGCTGCGATCACGCGGCCCTTGGCTGCTGCCACCAGGCGAAAGCCGCTTACCGCAAACTCCCTTGCCAGCATGATGATGCACACCCACGCGGGCATGGAGCTGCCAAGACTATTGGGGTCTCCCCTGCGCTCGACCAGCATAACCAGCGCGCTCATCACCAATAGCTTATCTGCGATAGGATCCATAAACTTGCCAAAGTCCGTGACCAGGTGCTGGGAGCGCGCGATGCGCCCGTCCAGCATGTCGGTGATGGAGGCCGCGACAAAGATGCCAAGCGCCGCCCACTGGCACGCCGCCGAGTGGGTCATGGAGACAAAGATCACAAACACCGGCACCAGAATGATGCGCAGCATCGTAAGCTTGTTTGGAAGGTTCATAGTGCCACCCCCTGTATATCGTATGCGTCGCAATCGGTAAGCCGCACGCGGACGAAGCTGCCCGCTTCCAGGGGCTTATCGCTTGTAAATGAGATGATGCCGTCCACCTCCGGGGCCTCCAGGATGCTTCGGCCGATGTACGCGCCGTCCTCAAAGCCCTCCACGAGCACCTCGCACTGGGTGCCCAGGCGCTTGCGGTTGGTCTCGAAGGAGATCTCCTGCTGGGTGAGCATGAGCTTGTCCAGCCGCTCGTTTTTGACCTCCTCGGGGATCTGCTGCGGCATGCGCGCGGCTGCCGTGCCCTCCTCCGGCGAGTAGGTAAACGCGCCCAGCCGCCCAAAGCGGGCATCCTTTACAAAGCTCAAAAGCTCCTCAAACTGCGCGTCCGTCTCCCCCGGGAAGCCCACGATCATCGTGGTGCGCACGGTGATGTCCCGCTCCCGGCACATTTGCAATAGCTTTTCGATCTCCGCGCGGGTTCCTCTTCGGTTCATGCGGCGAAGGATATCGTCGTTGATGTGCTGAAGCGGAAGATCCAGATAGGGACTTATCTTGGGATTTTCGCTTATTTCGTCAAGCAGCGCCTTATTCACGGTATCGGGATAGCAGTACAGCACCCGAAGCCATTTGAGGCTTTCGAGCTTGCTCACCTCGCGCAGAAGCTTTGGCAGCAAAAGCGGATGCCCCTCAAAGTCGCTGCCGTAGCGGGAGGTGTCCTGGGCGATCAGGGTAAGCTCGCTTGCCCCGCCCGCGGCAAGACTTTCGCACTCGCTCAGGATGTCGTCGTAGGGCCTTGAGGAATAGCCGCCGCGGATCAGCGGGATCGCGCAGTAGGTGCAGCGGTTGTCGCAGCCGTCGGAGATCTTGACGTAGGCGCTGTAGGGCGCGGTGGTCAAAAGGCGCTTTTGCCTTGGAAAGCGCTGCCCCTGCTGCATGCACACGGGGCGCTTGCCGTCAAGGGTTTGCCTGAGCGTATCCATAAGAGCGTCAAAGCCGTTTACGCCAAGAAAGCCGTCCACCTCGGGCAGGCCGCTTTTCAATTCCTGCGCGTACCTTTGCGCAAGGCAGCCGCTCACCAGAAGCTTTTTGAGGTGCCCGGTCTGCTTATACTGCGCGGCCTCCAGGATGGCGTCAATCGATTCCTGCTTTGCGCTGTCGATAAAGCCGCAGGTGTTTATGATCGCAACGTCCGCGTCCTGCACGTTCTCAACGATCTCGTAACCGCCCTCGCGCAGCATTCCCAGCATGACCTCTCCGTCCACGCGGTTCTTGCTGCAGCCCAGTTGTACCATTGCAAGCCTGATTGCCATGTTATTCGTCCTTCTTAAAGATGTATTCCAGCTGCTCGCGGGTGATCAGCACCTCGCGGCTCTTGGAGCCCTCGGAGGCGCTGACGTAGCCGCGCTGCGCCATTTCGTCGATCAGGCGGCCGGCTCTGGCGTAGCCCACGCGCAGCTTTCTTTGCAGCATGCTGATGGATGCCTGTCCCGCCTCCACGACGCTGCGCACGGCCTGCTCGAACAGGTCGTCGATGTCCTCTGCGGCCTGCTCCTCCTTTTTGTCGCGCTTGGCGGCGTCGCTTAGGGCAGCGGATTCCATGTGCTCCAGCATGTCTTCGTCAAACACCGCCTGCTCGCCGCCTGAGATGTAGTCCACGACCTCCTTGACCTCTTCCTCGCTGACCCACGCGCCTTGCACGCGCACGGGCTTGTTTTTGTTGGGCGGAAGATAGAGCATGTCGCCGTTGCCCAGCAGCTTTTCCGCGCCCACGCTGTCCAGGATCGTGCGGCTGTCGACGCCGCTGGCCACGGTGAAGGCGATGCGCGTGGGGATGTTTGCCTTTATAAGGCCCGTTATGACGTCCACGGAGGGGCGCTGGGTGGCGATCACCAGATGCATGCCCGCGGCACGCGCCAGCTGAGCCAGACGGTTGATGGCGTTTTCCACGTCCTTCGGGGCAGTCATCATAAGGTCCGCAAGCTCGTCCACCACGATCACGATGTGCGGCAGGGGCTTTTCGTCCGGGGCGAGGCGGGAATTGTAGGATTCGATGTTGTTTGCGCCGTGCTCCTTGAAAAGGTTATAGCGGCGGTCCATTTCGCCGACTGCCCATTCCAGCGCGCCGGCTGCCTTTCTGGGATCGATGACCACGGGCACCAACAGGTGCGGGATGGTGTTGTAAACGTTTAGTTCCACCATCTTGGGGTCGATCATGATGAGCTTGACCTCGTCCGGAGAATTGCGGTAGAGGATGGAGATGATCAACGCGTTTATACACACGCTCTTACCGGAGCCGGTCTGGCCGGCGATCAGGACGTGCGGCATTTTGGCAAGGTCCGCTATGACGAAGCGGCCGGAGTTGTCCTTGCCCAGGCAAACAATCAGGCGCTTGGTGCTGCGGCGCACCTCCTCGCTTTGCAGAATGTCGCGCAGGTGCACCATTTCCTTGGCGTCGTTTGGCACCTCGACGCCCACGGCGTTTTTGCCGGGGATGGGCGCTTCGATACGCACGGATTCGGCGCTGAGCGCCATGGCGATGTCCGCCTCGTAGGAGGCGACCTTGCTGACCTTGATGCCGGGCTGCGGGCGGATCTCAAAGCGCGTGACCGCGGGGCCGTGGCTTACGCCCGTGAGCTCTACGGGAATGTGGAAATCGTCCAGGGTCTTAAGCAGCACCTCGGCCTTTCTTCTGTCGTTGTCATCAAAGCGGGAAACGGCAAAGCTGCCACTGCCGGCCTCCATCAGTTCCAAAGGTGGATAGCGGTAAGCGTGCTCCTCTTCTCTCGGCTCCGGCTCGGGCATGGGCTCCGGCTTTGCTGCTTGGGCGGGCTTTGCCGGGCGATCCTCGCGCGGGGGCACGTAGGTCGTTGGCGAAGGCTTGCCCTGCTCGCTGTTTTGGCGGATGGGGCTTGCGCCACTTTGGGTCTCGTCAAAGAAGGAGGGCTTTGGCTGCTGCACCTGATGGGCGGGCTTTGCCGCCTCGGAGGCGGGCGCGACGGGCTGTGCCTTTGCTTCGTTTTTGGGAGCAAAGGGCTTTGCCTCCGCCCTCTCAGAGGGTGCCTCCTGTCTTTGCGCCGGGGCAGCGGCCTTTGCGCCGCCCTTTACGCGCGCGTTCCGCTCGCGCTCTTTGTCGGCAGAGCGCATGAAGCGCTCGGAGCGGGTCTCAAGGGGCTCCGCGTCCACCTCGTCCAGGATGCCGCGATTTCGGCTGCTTACGGTATAGGGCTCGCCGCCAAAGGGCTTTTCCGGCGCGCGGGCGGGAGCCGCCTTGGCCTTTGTCCTGCTTTTTGGCGCGTCCACGCTTGGCACGGTAAACTCGTCGCCCACGCTTTCAAGCGCGGTCACGCGGCTTTTGCTTTTGCCCGAAATGCCAAGAAACGGCAGATGCACGCCGTGGCTGCCTGGGGTGGAATCGATCTCCTCCTCGAACAGCTTTTCATGCTCGAGCCGGCGCTGCTCGCTGCGGGTGCGCACCTTGTCCACATAGCCGTCCAGCTTTTTCTTTGCGTCCCTGCCGCCCTTGGAAAGCGCGGAGCCCATGCGGCTAACCGAGATGATCCCCTTGCTTTGCAAAAGCAAAAACCACAGGGCAAACAGCGCCAATAGCGTCCCCCAGGGGGTCAGGAGCTTTAGCGGATACGCAAGCAGGCTGCCCAGCGCGCCGCCGCCCTCCCGCATTTTGTAGGCCTGACGCAAAAAATTGACATATCCGCGGATGCCGATGGAGGCCAGCACCTTGTTTACATAAAAGCCCTGCACGGCGGTCAGCAGGCTGAGCACGGCCGCGATGGGCAAAATCGCCCAGGCGGGGCCGCTTTTTCTTTTTGCGGCGATGAAGGCCGCGACGCTAAGCGCGATCAAAAGCGCGGGCAAAAGCAGCGACAGGCTGCCAAACAGCCCCTCCGCAAGGGCATGCAGGCCCTTGAGCGCCCCGTTGGAATCGCCCGTAAAGTGCAAAATCAGCACGATCACGCTGAGGAACGCCATCAGCGTTCCAAACGTCTCTCTGGAATCGCCGCGCCTCACCTGCGGCGCGGGCCTAGCTTTGCCGGACGCCCTGCTTTTGGACGCGCCGGCTTTGGGCCGGGCCGCCGGCTTTCTTCTGCCGGCTGCGCTTTTGACGCCTGTGCTTCTGGCGCGCGCACGAGTATCTGCCATTTGATCTCCTTAAACTGTTTTATTGAAGCTCACGCGCAGCGCCCCTGGCTGCGCAGTTATGGTCAATCATATTATACATTAAAAGACGAAAAATTGCAATAGACCTTGGTTAAACTCGCAGTGAACCCTTTTGCCAGCGGCGCGCAAAAAAGAAAAATCGCCCGGCAGCGCTTGCCAGATGGACCCGATCGGACTATAATTATGCTGTGCGCGGATGCGCCAATGAAATAACGGAGGCGACACTTTCATGAAGCTTAAAATCGCGATGATCGGCGGAGGCTCCTACTCCTGGACTTATGGACTGTTCAGCACGTTTTTGAACAATCCCTTTTACGACAAAGAGACGGAACTGTGCCTGTACGACATAAACGAAAAGGCACTGGACGATACGTTCCGCTTCTGCTCGTACTATAACGACATGTACCCGGACAAGGCCATCACCCTCAAAAAGACCCTGAGCGAGGACGAGGCGCTGGAGGGCGCGGACTTTGTGACCGTGGCCATCTCCCACGGCGGCCTGCAGGCCGAGCTTGAGGATCACTACATTGCCAGGCGTCACGGCTTTTACAACGTAAAGGGCAGCGAAAGCGGCATCGCGGGCGCAAGCCGCACCGTGCGCCACGTGCCGGAATTTGTGCGCATCGCAAAAAAGATGAAGCGCCTGTGCCCCGGCGCGATGATGCTGAACGTGACAAACCCCCTGACCGCGCTGACCCGCTCGGTCCAAAAGTACGCAGGCGTGCACGCGGTGGGCTTTTGCCACGGCATCAGGAATCACCTGGAGATCCTTCTGCCCTACTTTGGCGCAGACAGCTTTGAGCACGTGAGCTTCTCTGTATCCGGCGTGGATCACTGCTCTTTCCTTACGGACATCAAGTTTTACGGCGAGGACGCGCTTGAGATCATGCGCTCCAAGCGCATGATCGAGGCCGCCTGGGCGGGAAAGACCAACATCACCTTCGACGATCCCTTCGCCGGGCGCGAAAACGAGCGCATACGCTTTATCCTGTGGGATATGCTGGGCTGCATGCCGGGCTTAAGCGACGAGCACTGCGCGGAGTTCTATTATCAGACCACGGGCACTCAGGCCAACCGCGACCTGTTCGGCATGCACTACGACCGCATCAAGGACAGGGTGAAATCCGTAAACCAGCTGCGGGACGCCATCGTAAAGCCCCTTGAAAGCGGCGTCATGCCCCCGCTGCGCATAAGTCAGGAGCATCCGGACCGCGTGATCGAGGCGTTAAAGGGCGGCAGACAGTTCTACGACGTTATGAACTATCGAAACCTCGGCCAGACGCGGGAGCTGCCAATGGACACGGTGGTCGAGACCTTCGTGACCTTCGACGCGACCGGCGTGCATCCAGCCATCGCCAATCCCCTACCCGGCGCGGCGCAGCTGGTCGTGCAGGCGACCGCCCTGCGGGAGGAGATGTACATGGAAGCCGCGATGGAGTGGAACAAAGATAAGCTCGTTGCAGCGCTTTGCCAGGATCCCCTGGTTCAGGACTTCACCCGCGTGCGGGACGTGGCGCAGGAGATCCTGGATTACAACCGCCAGTTCGTGCGGGAAGAAGCCTAAGGCGGGAGGCGCAGGAAAAGCAGATGCTGCACGTTGGCTATTCCAAAGTAAACATTACGCCGCCGCTTGGCATACCGATAGCGGGATACTATCAGCTGCGCCTGGCCGAAAGAGTGCTGGACGAACTGGAGGCGATCGCCCTTTCGTTTTCAAGTAAGGGCAAAAGGGCGCTGCTCGTGGTGTGTGACTTGCTGGAATTGAAAAGCGAATTCTGCGAGCCGATCCTTGAAGACATCGCAAGGCGCACATGTATTCCCAGGGAGAATATCTTTATCGCCTGCACGCACACGCACACGGGCCCGCAGCTGGACGGGGACGCGGAGGACGAATTGCGCAAGGCGTACTTTAGCTTTCTTACGCGCAGGCTCGGCGACGCCTGTCTTATGGCGATTAAGGACGAAGCGCCCGCGCGCATGGGCCTTGGCCGGGCAAGCGCGCCGGGGATCTCCTTCATACGCCGCTACCGCATGACGGACGGCACGATCCACACCAATCCCGGCCTTGACAACCCCGAGGTGGTCTGCGCCATGGGCGAGGCGGACGACGAGGTGAGCGTTATTCGCTTTGAACGGGAAAATGCCCCGGACGTGGTGCTTGCGCACTTTCAGGTGCATCCAGACACCATCGGCGGCTGCGTGATCTCGGCGGACTGGCCGGGCTTTGCCAGAAGAAGCCTTGAAAAGGCGCTGGACGGCGTGCGCTGCGCGGTGCTGAACGGCGCCATCGGCGATTTGAACCACGTAAACACCCATCCAACCGGCGGCTGGATGAACGACCTTGTAATGGACTTTGACGACTGCGTGCGCGGCTACGGGCACGCCCGCCACATGGGGCGCGCGGTGGCCGGGGCCGTTATGCAGATCTACGACAAGGTCGAATGGCAGACAAATGACGCCGTTTGCGCCCTGCAAAGCGTAATACGCTGCCCAGCAAACCTGCCAAAGGCGGAGGAGCTGCCAAAAGCCCGGCGCATCCAGGCTGCCCACGCCGCGGGCCGGGACGAGGAGATCCCCTATACCGGGATGCAGCTTACCACCGTGGTCGCAGAGGCCGAGCGCATGCTGCTGTTGGAGCACGGCCCCGAGGGCTTTGACCTTAGGATCAGCGCGCTCAGCATCGGCGACGCCGCGCTTTGCGGCATCCCGGGCGAGCCCTTTGCCGAAACCGGGCGCAGGATCAAGGCCCTGCCGGGCTGGAAGATGGCCCTGCCCTGCTGCTGCGTAAACGGCTACGCCAATTACTTCCCCCTTGCGAGCGACTACGCAGAGGGCGGATACGAGGCGCGCTCGAGCCTGTTCCAGGCAGGCGTCGCCGAACAGATTGAGGCCGAATGCGCGCGCCTGCTTGAGAGGCTGAAAAAGGAGGAGACGGACAAATGAGGACCGAGCAAGAACTGAATCAAGCCCTGTCCCGTCCAACAGACGCGCTGAAAGAAAGCCTTGCGTCCATCGGCGGGGACATAATGATCGTAGGCGCGGGCGGCAAAATGGGACCGACCCTTGCCGTCATGGCCCGGCGCGCCCTGCCCCGGCAGCGCCGCGTGATCGCGGTATCCCGCTTTTCCGATCCGGAGGCGCGAAAGCTTTTAGAGGAAAACGGGGTGGAAATGCTAAACTGCGAGCTGACCGAGCCCGATCAGGTCGCCCGCCTTCCCAGGTGCGAAAACGTGATCTTCATGGCGGGCAGAAAATTTGGCACCTCGCAGGGCGCGTGCGAGACCTGGGAGATGAACGCGGTGGTGCCCTCCCTCGTGTCCAGGCATTTGGGGGATGCGCGCTACGTGGTGTTTTCAACCAGCAACGTCTACCCCTTTACCCGGCCTCAGGACGGAGGCTGCACGGAGGACGTGGCCCCTGCGCCGGTCGGCGAATACGCCGCCAGCTGCCTTGGGCGGGAGCGCGTGTTTGAGTACGCCGCGGCCCACTGGGGCGCGCGGGTCTTGAAGTTTCGCTTGAGCTACGCCATCGACCTTCGCTACGGCATACTGAACGACCTGAGCCAGTGGATCCTAAACGGGCAGAAGGTGCCCCTTGGCGTACCCGCCTTCAACTGCGTGTGGCAAAGGTACGCAAACGAGGCCGCGCTTCGGGCCCTGACCCTCGCGGACGTCAGCTGCCCGGCGCTGAACGTGACCGGCCCGGAAACCGTGAGCGTGCGCCAGGCCGCCACAAAGCTTGCGCAGCTGCTTGGCAGGGACGTAAGCTTTGCAGAGGAAGAGGGCGAAAGGGGCATTTTGTGCAACTCCCAAAAATGCATGGGGCTTTTCGGCTACCCGGACGTGAGCCTCGATGAGATGCTGCGCATGCAGGCCGAATGGATCCTGGGCGGCGGGCGCTGTCTCGGAAAGCCCACCCATTTTGAAGAGCAGAAGGGGCGATTTTGATGAATACCGAAGCGTACGAGCTACTGATGCGCGGGGCGTTTCTGCCCGCGATGCCGCTTGCGCTGAACGCCAAACGGCAGTTTGACGAAGTGCGCCAGCGCAGGCTGATCCGCTATTACCTTGAAAGCGGCGCAGACGGCCTGGCCGTTGGCGTGCACACGACGCAGTTTGCGATAAGGGATCCAAGGTTTCATCTGTTTGAGCGGGTGCTTAGCGTCTGCATAGACGAGATGCGCTTATACAGCAAAGCGTCCGGCAGGCCCGTGCTTGCGGTCGCCGGCGTGTGCGGGGAAACGCCCCAGGCGGTAAGCGAAGCCGAAACCGCAAAGCGCCTGGGCTACGACCTTGCGCTGCTCAGCCCCGGGGGGCTTAAGCATTTAAGCGAAGATCAAATGATCGAGCGCACGCGGGCCGTGGCGCAGGTCATGGACGTGATGGGCTTCTATCTGCAAATCGCCGTGGGCGGGCGCGCCTTCAGCTTTGATTACTGGCAGAGCGTGTGCGCGATCCCAGGCGTAAAGGCCATAAAGTGCGCGGCCTTCGACCGCTACAGGACGCTGGACGTGGCGCGTGCCATCGCCTATGCGGATCACGAGATCGCCCTGTACACCGGAAACGACGACAGCATCGTAACAGACCTATTGACGGCCTATCGCTTTGAGGACCCCAGCGGCACAAAAACCGTGCGCACGCGGGGCGGCCTGCTTGGGCACTGGTGCGCGTGGACGCATACGGCGGTAGCGCTGTTCAGGCAGATCAAGGCCCTGCCGCCGGATGCTCCCGTGCCCAGTGAACTTTTGACCGTAGCTGCTCAGGTCACGGACGCAAACGGCGCTTTCTTCGACGCCCACAACGCCTTTGGCGGCTGCATCGCCGGCATGCACGAGGTGCTGCGCAGGCAGGGGCTGCTGGAGGGCATCTGGTGCCTCGACCCCAGCGAAACGCTGGGCCCCGGGCAAATGGAAGAGATCGACCGGGTGTATCGCATGTATCCGAAGCTGAACGACGACGAATTTGTGCGCGCCTTTTTGGAAAAGGAAAACAGGTAGGCGCAAAATCAAAAAAATCGGGCGGCCCGCTCTTTTTGCCGGGTCGCCCGATTTGTATCTTTTTATCCGATAAGCAGTTTATCCGCCAATGTGTTACCGGGCAAGAAGCTCCTCCCACTTTTGCAGGTCGATTTCGCAGGGCTTTAGAGACCTGTCCGTGCGGCAGCGGATTTTTTTCTGCACGAAGGCTTTATTGCGGCGCGCGGCTATATAGTCGCTGGCTCCCCTTGTGATCAGAAGCTCATTTCCGTTAAAGCAAAGTTCCACGGGCTGCGCCTTGCCAAGGGCAAGCCTTTTTGTGGCGTCCTTGATGTCCTGAGGGCTTGGCAGCTGTCCTGCGCAGGGCCTGTACAGCCCGCCAAGCGTCTCCTCGTTACGCAAAAGGCAGTTTACAGCGTCCGTCGTATCCCCCACGTCCTCGTTGTTTACAAGGTAGTCGCAGTCTACAGACTCCGCCATTTCCATGGGAAAGCGCTCCGCGCGCTTTTTGATGTCGGCCTCGCTGTCGCCGCGGCCGCGCATGCGCTCAAGCAGCTCGTTCAGATCCTCCACGTACAGAAAGACGCTCAAGATCTTTGTGATGTCCCCAAGCTCTTCCTTGTAGGTGCGCGCGCCCAGCACGTCGATGTCCTTGATCAGCTGCTTTCCGCCCGCAAGGTGCTTTCGCAAAACCTGCCGCGAGCCGCCGTAGTAGTTGCCGTCGTGGATCATCTGCCATTCGTAAATCTCGCCCTCGTCGATCAGGCGGCGGAACTCTTCCTTGCTCACATAGTGGTACGGGTTCCCCTCCACCTCGCCCGGCCGCATCGCACGGGTCGTGAGGGTGGGAAAAATCTCGTACACCTCCGGATAGCGCCCGATCAGTTCCTTGATGATGGTGTTTTTGCCAACACCTGCGCAGCCCACAAACGCCGTAAGCATACGTTTCCTCCCATCCTCTCCATGCGGAGCCTGGATCATTTGCAACAGTATACTATGATGCCTGCCCGCCTGTCAAATCGATTCCCGACAACAAGGTATTAAGTTGTTGAAAAGAGCGAGATGCCCAAGCCCCGCGCGAAGGCAGGGCTCGCTCCGCCAGCCGTCCCGATATAGTTAACCTACATTTTACCCTCCAAGGTATTTACAAATGCCCTCCCAGCATATATAATATCTTTTGTTCGCGGGGCATTAGCGCAGTTGGTAGCGCACCACAATGGCATTGTGGGGGCCAGGAGTTCGAATCTCCTATG
>CADBNW010000243.1 GCA_902796025.1 uncultured Eubacteriales bacterium | reverse complement strand
GTGATGTAATGGCACACAAGGCCGGCTGATGCCGTCCTTGCAATATTGTATCACTTGGCAACGCTGTCAAGGCCAGGTAGTATTTTCCGGCTGCTTAGGTAGCGGTTATTTGCTGTCCCTCTTTGCCGGAAAATCTCCACCCTCTACCTTGACAGCTTCCTCCCGGGAAATCTGTTACCTATGTTTGACACCAGTAGACGGATTTTTTACAATTTCCTCGCACAATCTTGACATCAGCGCTTTAACGTGCTAAAATGCAAGGCGAAGCTTGCGCTTGGGCGCATCGACTGTTTGTGAAGGGGAGTGAATCATTTTGACGCATTATGTGCTATTGAAGCTTGCTCCTGGCGCCGACAGGGACAAGGTCTTTGCGCGCGTATCGGACACCTACCGGGCGCTGGACGAGGCGCTGGACTATCTGAGCAAGCCCCGGGTGTACCGCTCCTGCGTGGACAGGGATTCCAACGCCGACATCATGGCGGTGATCGAGCTGAAGGGGCCTGAATTTCTTAAGCCCTACCTTACGCATCCGCTGCATCTGGCCATGGCGCAGGATCTGAAGGACGCGCTGATCGGGCGCACCTCCTTTGACCACGAATAGCTGAAAGCGAGGGAAGGATATGAATAATCGCAAGAAGACCATTTTTACTATACTCTTTGGAAGGTTACATACATCGATCTTACTGTCTCCTTTTTTCGCTGCATCCTACGTGGGCGTGGCCTCCGTGTGGCTGGGCGGCCACTTCGGCCCCGGCTTTGCAACCGGCGCGTTCAGCGCGCAGTACTACGAAAGATACGGCTGGATCGGCCTTGTGATGCCCCTGCTTGCCATGCTGATCACCGGCGGCGTCATGTTCTACATGGTGGAATACGCCCGCAGCAACGGCACCACCAACTACCGCTCCTTCGTGCAGTCCGCCTTTGGCGGGACCTTCGGCAAGGTGATGGCGATCTTTTACGATATCCTGTTTATCGGAACCGTGATCGGCGCGGGCGGCCTGGCCGTGGCGGGCGAAGCAAACATCCTTGGCAAGCTGTACGGCCTTGGATTCTGGACGGCGGCCATCCCCACCATCCTCGTGTCCGCGCTTCTGTGCCTGTACGGCTCAAAGCTGGTCGCCAGATCCTCCAAGTATATGATGTACGCGATCGTGGTGATCGTGCTGATGATCTTTGTACTCAGCAGCGCCTCCGGCAAGCCCGACTACGCGGCCGCCTTTGCCGCCCCCGCCATCGAGCAGAAAAACACCCTGCTCAACGCCATCTGGAAGGCCATCCTCTACGGCTGCTTCCAGTCCACCATCGCGTTCAACGTGATGTCGGTGGCAGACCTGCTGGAAAGCAGGAAGGAGACCAAAAAGGCCGTGCTCACGGGCTACATCGTGACCGTCGTTTTGATGATCGCCATCGCCCTTACGCTGTTTGGCTACATCCCCTCCAACCCCGATATCATCAACCTCGGCAAGACCCCCGTTCCCATGATGTCGATCATAATGGGTCTGGGAATGCCCTGGCTGACCTACATTTTCGTGATTTTGATGACCTTTGCCGTACTGACCAGCACCGCCGGCATCGCAAACGCCGGCTGCAGGAGATTTGACAAGCTGCTGGGCGGCATCAAAAACGTGCAGCTGCGCCGCGCGGTGATCACCGCGGTGCTATTGCTGATCGCGGCCTTCGGCGCCTGGCTGGACATGGAAAGGCTCACCAAGACCGTGACCACCTACATCGGCTATGCCGGCATCGTGGGCCTGGTGATCCCCGCCTTCACGATCGTGCGGGCCAAGCTCAACAAAAAATAAACGGAGTAGAAAACAAAAGGACTGCATACCCGCGCTTCTGCGGGCATGCAGTCCTTTTGTTTTATGTAGCATATCACATTTGGAACGACCTTGCTTTTTCCCCTTTGCGGCATTATAATGCCATACAGTACGATAGTCTTCAGGCCCGGCTGCCGTGAAACTCTTTGGCAGCCTCCACGGGGCCTGTTGCAGAAGGATCGGAGGATGCTCTATGTTCAGACTGATTTTTGCGCTGTTGTTGACGCTTTGCGTGCTTCTCCCCGCAGCTTCCGGGGAGGCGCAGGAATTGTATGTGGCGAAGGTGGAAAACCTGCCGGAGGATTTTATCCTCGGCATGGATCTGTCAAGCGTGATCTCCCTTGAAAACGGCGGCGTCCGCTTTTACGGCTTTGACGGCGCGGAGCAGGACGTCTTTAAGACCCTTGCGGACAGCGGCATCACCCACATCCGCGTGCGCGTGTGGAACGACCCCTACGACTTTGCGGACCGGGGCTACGGCGGCGGCAACTGCGACATCAAAACCGCCTGCCTGATCGGCGAAAGGGCGGCAAGGTACGGGCTTCAGCTGATCGTGGACTTTCACTATTCCGATTTCTGGGCGGATCCCGGAAAGCAGATGGTGCCCAAGGCATGGAAGCGCATGGGCATCGAGGAAAAGACCCAGGCCGTCTACGATTACACCTTAAGCAGCTTAAACGCCCTGAAGGATGCAGGAGCCAGCATCGGCGTCGTACAGATCGGCAACGAGATCAACGGCTTTATGTGCGGCGAAAAGACCTGGTTCAACATCACCTACCTTATCGACGCGGGCAGCCGCGCCACCCGGGAGGCCTGCCCGGACGCCCTCGTGGCAGTGCACTTTACCAACCCTGAAAGGGTCGACGCGCTGATCGGCTACGCGGGCAAGCTGGACTATTACGACATCGATTACGACGTATTTGCCTCCTCCTGGTACCCCTACTGGCACGGCAGCCTTGAAAACCTGGCGCGGGAGCTCAACAAGGTCGCGGACAAGTACGGCAAAAGGGTCATGGTGATGGAGACCTCCTACGCCTACACCGACCAGGATACCGACTTTTTTGGCAACACCATCGGCGAGGGCGCGCAGGCGGGCTATCCCTTTACCGTGCAGGGGCAGGCAAACCTCGTAAGGGATCTTGCCGATACGCTGGCAAACGACGTGAAAAACGCCATCGGCCTTGTGTACTGGGAGGGCGCGTGGATCAGCGCCGGGGGCGACAGCTGGGAGCAAAACGCCGCCCTGTGGGAAAAGTACGGCTCCGGCTGGGCCAGCAGCTTTGCCGCCAGCTACGATCCGGACGACGCGGGCAAATACTACGGCGGCAGCGCCGTGGACAACCAGGCGTTTTTTGACGCCTCGGGGCATCCCCTTGCGTCCCTTAAGGTGTTTCAGCTGCTTCGAAGCGGCAATTATCCCAAAGTCGTGCCGGACGCCATCGAAAACAGCTTCGTCACCTGCGACATAAACGGAAAGATCGCGCTTCCCGAAAGCGTAAGCGCCGTGATGAACGACGCAAGCCGGCAGACCGTGCCCGTACAGTGGGACGTGGACGAAAAGGGCCTTGAGGCGCTTCGCATGAAGGGCGTGGATACCTACGAGATCTCCGGCCGCGCGGGCGGCATGCCGGCGCAACTATACCTTACCCTCATCCACTACAATTTTCTTGAGGACTGGAGCTTTGAGGACGAAAGCGGCGCATGGCGCGTAAGCGATTTGGCAAAGGCCGACGAATTGTACGTGGAAAGCAAAAAGACAGATTCGCTCACCGGCAACAAGCACCTGCACTTCTGGTCCAAAAACAAAAACACCGTGGAATTCACCGCCGAGCAGGACGTAAAGGATCTGACACCGGGCGCGTACAGCTTCAGCATCTCCATCATGGGCGGCGACGCCGGGAAATACGACGTGTACGCCTACGTGAAGGTAAACGGGCAGACCGTGGGCACTGCGCCCATGGACATCACGTACTATAACGCCTGGGATACCGGCACGATCTCCCGCTTTGAGGTGAAGGACGGCGACAGCGTGACCGTTGGCATTTACGTAAAATGCGAGGGCGCGGGCAGCGGGGCATGGGGGAAAATAGATGATGCAAAACTTAATCGTTCCAAATGAATCGGAGATTCATTTGGAACGGTTGGTTGGGTTGACCTGATTTGGGTTTTGGACAAAACGCCAGGTGTATAAGTGTGGGCGATAGGTAAGCAGTTTTTGCTGAAACTTCTGCGGAAGTTTCCGGGCGCAAAAACTGTAAGGTGGCGATTATTTGCTCCGGTCGTCTCCGCTTCGCTGCGCTCCTTACGCAAAAATCGCTGTCCTCGGGACGGCAAAGCCGCCCTTGCGGATTGAAATTGGAGGGGCCGAAGCCCCTCCAAGCCACCCTGGAGGTATTGTTGGAGGGACTGCGGTCCCTCCAAATTACTTTGTGGCTGTTGCACTTGTGCAACAGCCTCGGGGGTGGGGGCTCTTGCGGTCTAAATATTTCAATTATATGAACTTTATATTTCAATATTATTGACTATCCTCCGCTTACGTCGTATAATAGATGCGTAGCACTTTGCGCTGGGAGGGTTGGTCACGAAACGTTTATTTGCGCTGGGGCTGGTGTGCGCGCTGCTTGTGTGCTGCGCGCAGGCGGCCAATGGATATACGCTGAAGCTGTCGTCAAGCAGCATACGGCTTGCGCCGGGCGAGTCGCGCAGCATCACCTGGACGGTGGAGCCGGTGAATCTCGTATCCCATACCGTTACCTGGTCCAGCGAAAACAGCTATATCGCCAGCGTGGATCAAAAGGGGCGCATAACCGCCCATGCCGCGGGCACCACCTATGTTGTGGCGGAGCTTGAGACCGGCGCGCAAAGGCGCGTCACCGTGACCGTCACCGGTCAGCCCGTAACGCGCCTCAAGCTGGATCAGAGCCGGGTGGATCTGGAGCTTGGCGAGAAGGCAAAGCTCAGCTATACCATCAACGAAAACGCCGACGACAAGCGGGTGCGCTGGTCGGTGGACGATACGAGCGTGGCCACGGTGGATCAAAACGGCGTGGTCACCGCGGTGGGCGGCGGCATCGCCACCGTCACGCTGCTTTGCGTAAACGGCATGACGGACAGCTGCCTGATCTATGTGCCAAGCGAGGTCATGCGCATCGAATTGCACCCGTCGGAGGCGTATCTTGGCATCGGCGCAAGCCTGGAGCTGGACGCGTACGTGTTTCCCGGCAACGCCAGAGGGCGGGAGCTGAGATGGGAAAGCCGCGACCCCGCCATCGCCCAGGTGGATCAGGACGGAAATGTGACCGGCCTTTCCAGCGGAGACGTCTCCATCCGGGCCATGAGCGCAAACGGCATTTACGCCCTTTGCCTGCTTCACGTAAGGCTTTTGCCGGATAAACTGTATATCGAGCAGGAAAGCGCGGTGCTTTCGCGCGAAAACCGCAGCCTGCAATTGACCGTCCGCGGCGAGCCCGCAGGCTCCGAGGCCGCCCTGCTCACTTGGGAAAGCTCCGACCCCGCCGTGGTCACGGTGGAAAACGGGCTTTTGACCGCCCAGGGCTACGGACAGGCGACGGTAAGCGTGCAGGCGCAAAACGGCGTAAGCGCCTCCATCCCGGTCGCGGTCAGCGAGCCGCCAACGGGCGTGCGCTTTGCGCAAAGCGCCTATACCCTGCCGGTCGGCGGCGAGGGCGTGGAGCTCGTGCCCGTGTTTACTCCTTCCGGCAGCGCGGCGGCGCAGCTTACATTTTCCTCCAGCGACGAAAACGTTGCGCGGGTGGACGAAAAGGGCTTGCTGACCCCCGTGGGCTACGGCGTGTGCAGCGTTAGCCTGAACTGCGCTGGGGGTCTAAGCTGCAGCGCAGAGGTGCGCGTGTATCAGGACATCCGCTCCCTCAGCGCCTCGCAAAGCAGCTTTTTCTTAAAGCAGTACGAGCTTGCGCCCATCCAGTTTTACTCCGAAAGCGGCCAGCCCTACCTTGGCGAGCCCGCCGCCGTGAGCGACGACGAGGACGTCTGCCTCTATCTGGACGGGTATCTCTACGCCAGAAGCCCCGGCCGGGCGCGCATCACCTTTTCAAATCCCGGCACCTCGATCACCTGCCAGGTCAGCGTCACGGTGAGCGAGCCCGCGGGCTTTGCGCGCTGCGTGGCGCTCACCTTCGATAACGGCCCCGGCGAGCACACCCGCGAAATATTGGAGGTGCTCGAGGCCTACAACCTGCGCGCCAGCTTTTTCCTGCTGGGGCAAAGCCTGCAAAGCCACCCGGACGAGGCGGCGCTGCTTGCCGGAACGGGGCACGAGATCGGCAACCACACCTGGGACAACAGCTCCGTGTCCTCCTCCGGCATCGCCGCGACTGCCGAGGCCATCGAGCAGACGGACAAGCTTACGGAGCGCCTGCTTGGCGTCACCCCCACCGTGCTGCGCGCGCCGGATGCGCTATTGCCAAGGGCGCTGTTCAACAGCTTTTTCGATTCCCGCCGCTTCGTCGGCCGGGGACACGAAATGCCGGACGAAAACGCGGCCGTCAGCGCGCAGGAGCTGTACACCTTGGCGCTTGAAAGCGTCTACCATACCAGCGTCCTTACCTTTCACGACGGCGCGCAGACCGCCGCGGCGCTTCGCCTGCTGATCCCGGAATTGCTGAAGCGCGGCTACCGCTTTTTGACCGTGAGCGAGCTGATCGAATATACCGGCTCCAAGCAGGAGGTGTTCAGTACTCTCCCATGATCACCGTCTATAAATCCCAGCGGCTTTTGATCTATACAAGGCGCGGCAAGACCCTCTTTACCTGCTCCGTGGCGCTTGGCGCTTCGCCCCTCGGACACAAAACGCGGGAGGGCGACGGGCGCACCCCGGAGGGCAAATACTATATTTGCAGCGTAAACCGGCAAAGCAAATTTCACGCTGCCCTGGGCCTTAGCTACCCAAACGCCCGGGACGCGCTGTCCGCCAGACGCGAGGGCCGCGTGGGCTTAAAGGACGCGGCGCTGATCACGCTTGCGCAGGCCCTGCGCCTGCGTCCCAAGTGGAAAAGCCCTCTCGGGGGCTTTATCATGATCCACGGCGAATCTCCCGAGGGCAAAACCGGCGACTGGACCCAGGGCTGCATCGCCCTGTCCAATTTCAATATGGACCGGCTGCTGCCCCTGTGCCGCCGGGGCGAGACCGTGCTGATAAAATCGTAGCCCTTTTTTCTCTTCCAAACGTACTTTGCGCGGCGCTCCACATGCGCCGCAAAACCAGATCCGGAGGTACCCATGGCCATCGACGCTTCGACCCTGCCCGGCGAATTTCTGCGCGAAATACGCGCGCTGCTTGGCGAAGAGACCGGGGCGTTTTTGCATGCCCTCGAAGAGGACAGCGTGCATGCCCTGCGGATCAATTCCTTAAAGCCCGGCGCTTTTGCGGCTGCGGAGACCTGGGCCAGCGGCCCGGTCCCCTGGGAGCCGCTGGGACGCTATGTAAAGCAGGAAGCCCGCCCCGGCGCGGCCATCGAGCACGCGGCGGGCGCATATTATATGCAGGACGCCTCCGCCATGGCGGCGGTCGCGGCGCTTGCGCCCCAGCCCGGCTGGCGCGTGCTGGATCTGTGCGCCGCCCCCGGGGGCAAAAGCGGCCAGATCGCCGCGCGCCTTGACGGCAGCGGGCTTTTGATCTCCAACGAGATCGACCGCGGGCGCTGCAAGGTGCTGAAAAGCAATCTGGAGCGCCTTGGCGCGGCAAACGTCCGCGTCACAAATCTCAGCCCGGCGGATTTTTCGGGGCTGGAAAACGCCTTTGACGCGCTGCTGGTGGACGCGCCCTGTTCGGGCGAGGGCATGTTCCGCAGGGACGCGGGCGCGCTGCAGGCGTGGTCGCCCGCGCTGCCCGAGGCCTGCGCCGTAAGGCAGGCCAAAATACTGGACTGCGCCGCGCCCCTTCTGCGCCCGGGCGGGAGGCTGGTCTATTCCACCTGCACCTTCAACCGCGCGGAAAACGAATGCAGCATAGAAGCTTTTCTAAAGCGCCATCCCGACTTTGTCCCCGACGATTTTTCCCTGCCGGGCATCGGGCAAAGCCAAAACGGCTGCCTCAGACTTTGGCCGCACCGGTTGCAGGGCGAGGGGCACTTCGTCTGCCGCCTGAAAAGGCTGGGCGAGGCCGCGCCCCTGCGCGAAACGCCGCTAAAGCCAGACAAACAGGCCCGCGAGGCGCTGAAGCTCTTGGAGGACGTCTGCGCCTTGCCGCCTTGGGAGGGCGCGTGCATCCTGGAGGGCGACGCGCTGTGCTTTGTGCCGCAGGGACAGGCGGGGCTTAAGGAGCTGCCCGGGGCAAGCCGCTTTGTTCTTGCGCGCGTTGGCAGGGGCTTTATAGAGCCAAGCCACGCCCTTTCCATGGCGCTGCCGCCGGAATGCGCCCGCCGCACCCTGGAGCTTACGCCGCAGCAGGCGTCCCTTTTCCTGCAGGGCGAAACGCTGGACGCCGAGCTTCCAAACGGCTGGACGCTGATGCTGTATAAAAAATTGCCCCTGGGCTGGGGCAAAACGGTAAACGGCACCGTTAAAAACCACCTGCCCAAG
>CADBNW010000242.1 GCA_902796025.1 uncultured Eubacteriales bacterium | reverse complement strand
GTACTTTGCTTTCCTGGACATAAAAACTCCCCCTGAAGTCCACTGGTTTGTGTTTTTCCAGTGTCTACTTCAAGGGAAGCATATCATTTCCCGGATCTCGGGCTTTGTTGCTTGATCGTTTCACTTCTCCGCGTCTTCCGCGTCCAAAAGTGTGTTTAGGACCTTTGCAAATTCCCGGTGATAGGCTTCCTGTTCTTCCTGCACGGTCTTTCGATACGCGGCGATCTCCTTTTCGCTGAGGATCTGGCCAGACAAAAAGCGAAGATGGGAGACGGCGCGCTCGGTCTTTATCGCGGTCTGCGTGTAGACCGGCCCGATCAGCAGAAGGCGCAGGGACTGCTCCCGGCTGAGTATGCCGCTGGTGCTGACGCCCCAGCTGTCGTAAATGGTGTCGTTTGCGATGGGGCCTGTGATCGTATCGTATCCCGCAAGGCTGTCCGGATAGCCCGCGCGGTTTCGAAAGATATAGTCGAACCACTCGGCATCGCGCGAAAAGCGCTTGACCTTGAGGCCCTCCAGCGCCAATTCATACCTGTTCAGCCATGTGCTCTTGCCCCGGTGGGAACGCGCCCAGCGCCTGGAAAAATCCCCGTCGTCCGACAGGTAGAAGCCCTGGCCGAAGTCGGCGTTTGCCCGTCCTATGCGGATGTCCGGCTGCTCGATCCTCTGAAAGCCGATGTGGTACAGGATAATGCGCTCCATGCCATGCCTCCTGTCCTCAAAGCAAGCGCCAAATATGACGGCTTCTATTTGCTAATGCCTCCCGCGCGTCCTATAGCGCACAGCGTAAGCCGCACGCGCTGTATCGGACGAACGGGCCTCTTGCCGGCTTTCCGAAACAGCGCTTTGCTGGGCTATACTTTATTGGAAAACGCTTCCAGCCGATCCTTTGCTTCTTTGGGGAGCGCTGTTTCCCAATCGACGCGGTTTATGCTCCGTACAGCCTGTACTCGGGCGGTTCTGCCTGGAGGGCTTCGTCAAGCTCTTTGAAGGTCTTCGGGGCGCTTTCGGGGAGGAGGGCTTTGGTCACGATGAACTTTACAAACCATTGGGCGGTAAAGTTTGTGGTTATCCAGGGGATCTCCGTGCAGGCGCTGCCGTCGCTTTTCGCGGCGTAGGGGACGGGCTGATAGCCCTCGGGATGATCCGCTGCGTACAGCAGGGAAAGCAGGTTTTTCCAGATGCGCTTTGCCATCTTTTGGTCGCCCAGGCTGTGAGCGGCCCAGGCCTGCATCTCGGCGGAGTAAATGGGGCTGCCAAACTGCCTGTCCCGGAGCAGGCCCCGGGATTCGGCAAGGCGCTCTGTGGGCGTCAGGTAGAAAAAGCGGCCGTTTCGCGAAACCATGTCGAAAAGGGACTTGCTTTCCAGCATATCGGCGGTTTCGAGCCAGACCTCGGTTTCGCCCATGCAGGCCTGCAGATGCATCCCGGCGGGGATCTTTTCGCCGGTATAAGTGAGGTGGCCGCTTTCTGCGTCAAAGCCAAATTCCGGCCCGGAGGTAAGGCCAAGGGGCGTGTTTTCCAGATCCTTTAAGCCGGTTTCAATCATCCGGCGCCACTTAGGATCCAGCGTGCGCTCGTAGGCGGTCATCCAGTTTGAGACGAGCGCGGCCCAGTCGGGACCGCTGCGCAGATGGACCTTTCCGTCCTCGCGCACGAACCAGGGCATGGAGGACAGAGACTGCGCCGCGCCCAGGCTGTCTTCCATGCAGTCGCCGATGCGGCGGTCGCCGGTCAGGTAAAACAGCAGCCTGTGGTGTCCCGCCATGGATACGCGCGGCTCCTTGCAGGGGCAGCCCCAGTGGCGCACGTTGTGGCGGGAGCCCAGCCCGCGCATGTAGCCGAAGTGGTACATGTCCACGTCCGCCGTGTGGCGGCTGAGCGCCTCGGCAAGGCGGAAGACCCGCTCGCTGCCGCTGCGCAAAAATTGCAGCCACAGCCAGTAGGTGGGCGTAAGCTCTGTGTTGTCCCAGGCGTAGCCGCCAACGTCGTAGCGCCACAGGTGGCGTGCGGCCTCGTAGGTGTGCATAAAATCGCCGTAGTTGAACAGGCCGTACCAGCTTCGGGCCTCCACCTCCGCCTCGTAGAAGGCGACGGCCTTTTCGGCCTGCTCTTCGCTCCAGCGCTGCACTTCGGTCTCCCGGCTGGGCAGGCTCCAAAAGCCGAAGGCCTTATGCGCATGATAGTATTCGGGGCTTGCGACGTACACGGCGGGCCGCCTTACGGCTTCCAGGCGCTGGCAAAGCGCCTCGTCTGCGGGATAGCCTTTTTCCGCGTGCAGCGCCAGACGGCAGGTGACGGCGATCCCGTTTGGATCCGGGCGCGTGTAATCAAAGCCCTCGTAATTGCCCATCGGGTAGCTGCGCCTGTCATAGTGCCTGAAATCGAAGGGCTCGGCCATGGGAGAGTAGAACCACGCCGTGAGGGCGCTGACAACTTCGGAAAGCCCTTCGGCCTCCAGCCCCGCCGGGTGCTTTTCCCAAAACTCCCACAGGGAAAGGCTGACGGTCCCCTCCGGGTCGCTTACGGCCATGCAGCCGGGCGCGCGCCCGCCGTGCACGGCATCCAGCCAGCAGCCGTCCTCCCAGGCCTTTTTGCGGATGCTGAAATGCTGCGCGGAGTCCTGCGTGAGACAAAAGTGGTCCCAGCGCGGCAGGTCGGAGGCGACCTCGTCAAGCTCGGGGCTTTCCTGTACGGTCTCGCCGCGGCACTGCGCTGAAAGCAGCGCGGGATCCAGATGCTTTCGCCAGTAAAACAGCTGGGTGGGATTGTCGTGAAAGACCGCGCCGTCGGTCAGAAAGCGGATGTGCCGCTGATAGGGCTTGCCCTTCAGCGCGGTTTCAAAGCGCAGGCCCCATCCGGCCAGCCTGTCCTGAAGGTAATCGCCTTTATAGAAAAAGCTGTCATCGAAAGCGATCTCCCCGTCGGGATGCACGCTCATGCGGATGCGGAAGGGCATTTTTTCTTCGTTCCCGTCGAGATGCGCGCCGTCAAAGCAGAACAACGTTTCAAGGGGCCCCTGAGCTTCGATGCTGCGCTTCCGGATGACGGCGGGCAGGGAGCAGGTGCGTACAGTGCACGCCGCGTTTTCCTCGCTCACGCGGCAAAGCCTCAGCACAGGCAGGACGGAGGTAAAGACCGTTTTGCCATGCTTTTCACAATCGAGGGCGAGTCTGTCTCCGCTTTTTGGAACGCGCAGGCGGATATGCTCGCTTTCCACGGTCCACGAAAAAGCATCCTCCGTGACGCTGAGGCCCGCGCACGGGGAATCAGCCCCGGGGGACAGCTCTCCGCCAGTACCCAGTGCGTCCGCGGGCGCGAGGTGGCGGCTCCACTTTACGGAGCCGTCCGGCCAGCGGGCGCTGATCTCACTTTGCAGCGGCACCGCGCAGCCCGCTTCGTTTGTAAGACAAAAGCTATCGTTTCGGACGCTGCCGCGCGGCCAGTAGCCGCCGAATGCGCTCCAGCCCCGCGCAGAGCGGTTTTCAAGCAGATGGATGTGCATGCGTTTCTCCTTCAATTTTTTCTGCTGCCATTTTAACCGATAAAGCTGAAATTGACAATGGGAAAAGCTGGCTTTTACCGCGGTTTCATGTTATACTTACAGTACAAAAGCTGTTTTGACGGAGACGGTGCAATGATCGATTTCAATGAGCTGCGCGGAGAGATCCTTTACGACAATCCCCTTGCGTCGCCAAAGGACGTGGCCGATTTTGTGCTGGAAGGCAAGGCACATATCAGCTTTCCGGACGGAAAAATGAGACTTGAAAATGCCCAAAGCGAAGAGCTGGGGCAAAAGGCCAATTATGTGTTTTGGTGTGAAAAAGTCTTTCCCGCGGATTTTCTGCTGGAGCTGGACTTTCGCCCGCTGCGCGAGCCGGGGCTTGCGATGCTGTTCTTTTCCGCCTCCGGCAGGGACGGGCGCGGCCTTTTCGACCCGGCGCTTGCGCCCCGCAGTGGCGAATACGTGCAGTATCACCACGGCGACATCGATGCGTTCCACCTGTCCTTCTTCCGCCGCAAGGAAGCGGACGAGCGGCGCTTTCACACCTGCAACCTGCGCAAAAGCTACGGCTTTTATCTCGTAGCCCAGGGCGCGGATCCGATCCCGGACGCGTCTGACGCCGACGAAATGTACCGCCTGTCGCTTTTGAAGTGCGGCGCGAAGATACGCTTTGCCATAAACGGCCTTGAGGTGCTGAACTTTAAGGACGACGGCGCAAGCTGGGGGCCCTTCCTTGGGGAAGGCTGCATAGGCTTAAGACAGCTTGCGCCCATGGTAGGGGAATACGCTGATCTAAAGGTGTATCAGGTAAAGCGCAGCTGACGCTTTTCGCAGCCGCGCTAAAGGGGCCATCCTGCGGCGGGCGGGAGAGCGCTTCGGCTGGCGTCTGCAGAAAAATCGCAAAAGAATCGTTGCCGCTTGACGGCGCTGTGAGGTTTTCGTATGAGGATATCTGTGTCGATCACTCCCATCTGGAGGGAATACGGGCTTACTGAGGCCGGGATCTTTGAACAGCTGAAGCAATGCGGCTTTGACTGGATCGATTACGATTTTTCCGTGGTCAATCAGGAGACCTGGAGCGCGGCAGAGCCGGAGAAGTGGGCGTCCTGCCTTAAGCGCGCGCTTTCCGAAGCAGGATTAGAGCCCAATTTGGCGCACATTAGCGGCTTTAACCCGCTGTACGACGGCGAAAGGGTAGTGCAGGCCGTGCGCTGCGCCGGGGCGCTGGGCGTAAAAAAGGTTGTCGTGCCCCTTGGCTGGGCGAAGGACAACGCGCGGCGCGAATACGAGGAGCAAAACCATGAGTATCTAAAGCGCTTGCTGGCCGTGGCGGGCGATATCGGGGTGACGCTGCTGATCGAGCACAGCGGCTCCTGGCTTGAAGCGCAGTATGCGCACCACGCGATAGAGCTCATCCGCATGATCGAAAAGCTGGGACAGCCCCCGCTTTTGAAGGTCAATCTCAATATCGGCAAGCTGGGCGTCGCGGAGATCAAGCCCCACAGCGAGATCCGCCTGCTTGGCGATAGGATCGCAAACGTGGATCTTTCCGATAACTTCGGCGGCATGCCGCTGGCCGTGCACCGCGAAAGGGAGGATCTGGGCCTTGCGCCGATGATGGGCTACATCGATTATGACCGCGTGATGCAGGGGCTGAAGGATGCGGCCTATGCGGGAGATTTTAATCTGAGGATGGATATGCCCCGCGTTTTTCCAAAAGAGAGCCTTTATTGCAAGGACGCGCCGCTTCGCCTGATGCCGATCGAGCTTACCCGGCGGCTGCACCGGTGGAGCCTGCACATTATCCAGCACATGCTGAAGGTTTACGGCTTTTGCGGGGAGGAGCAAAAATGAAGATCTCCATTTCTCGAAGCTCTGTATGGACGGAGCTGTGCGGCGAGTTTGAATACTATGCCTGCCTGCGAAAGTGCGGCTTTCGCTACGTCGATTACGATCTGTACAGCGCCTTTACTGCGCAAAACGCGCCTTTTCTTCAGCCGGACTGGGAAAAAACGGCCTCCCTTACGCGCGATAATATGGAAAGAATCGGCGTGCGCGCGCTCATGGCGCACGCGCCAAGCGGAGAGCCCGCAGCGCCCGGCATGACTGAGATCCTGCTTGAACGCACAAAGCGCGCTATCGAAGTCTGCGCGGTGCTCGGCGTTTGCAACATGGCGTATCACCCGGGCGGACAGATGGGGATGACCCGGCAGGAGTATCTTGACTTCAATGTCGCCTACGTGAAAAATCTGCTTCCGACGCTTGAAAAATGCGGCGTCACGCTGCTGCTGGAAAACGTGGGGCGCTGGGACGAGCCGTTTTACTGCCATGACGCCGAGGAGATGAATGCGCTGATCGACAGGGTGGACCACCCGCTGTATCAGGCCTGCCTGGACACAGGGCACCTGAGCCTGCAGGACGGCAGCCAGTACGAAACCATCCTGGGCCTTGGCTCACGCCTCAGGGGCCTGCACGTGCAGGACAATTTTGGCTCGCTGCCGGTCGCGTCCACCTACCGCATGTGGCGGCAGGATCTGCATCTGCCGCCGCTGATGGGCTGCGTAAGCTTTGACGAGGTGCTGTGCGCGTTAAAGCAGGTGGGCTACAAGGGCACCTTCAACCTCGAGCCGGAAAGCCCGCGCTGCGGCAGCCTGCTGTACGACGACAACGAAAAGGGCCTGCCCCTGCGCCACATGAGCCTTGAGCTGGTGATGGAGTACTATACCCTGATCTACGACATTGCAAAGCATATGCTGATGACTTACGGCGTGTATGAGGAATGAGGAAAGGCGCATGCTTTGCAAGTACCGTTACACTAGTGTTCCGCCTTGCTCATCTTGATGATTTCACTCCGTTTGTATTTAATGGTAACAAGGGATATAGCTTCGACAGTGCGCATTTCAAAAGACCGTTTGTCCTGAAAATAGAATTGATTCAATTGCGCCTTTCCATTACAGATCAAAGGAAATCACATGCCAAAGGTGTTATCCTGAGAAGTATCGCAGTTCTCCGTAGAGAAGATGAGAACTCATCAAAAAACGATTCGTTCTGCACCGATAAACACACACGCTTTGGCATCAATTTTAGATTTCCAGTCTGTTATCTTGGCGGCAAGGTATTCAAAAATCGATTTTAGCTTGCCAATATGATAGAGCTCGTTTGGAACGCAGCAAAGCACACTCCGCTTCAGGCCATATTCGTCCAGATAATCAACGGTCACGTGGTATTCGCTTCTCTTATCCTGTCCCTTATACAGGCCGGCACACAGCCCGCTGCTGCCATCCTTTCCGTCATCGGCCTGTTTACCTCAGGATTTCACAAGGATCGCCTTTTCACGTGTTCTCTATAGGCTGAAAGAGCAGGTTGGCGAATCCTTTACACAGCAATAGCTTTCGCGCCTGAACAAACGCGCCTCACGGCACGGAAATGCACTTCATCTGATGCTTCTGGGCGTATTGTTCAACGTACGGATTGTTGATAGCGTATAAAACCACGTGCGGACTATTTGAAAATGCATCAGGCGATATGTAGCTTACAGTAGATGGTACCACAACACCCACTAAGTTCAAACACTCAGCAAAGGCGTTGTTGCCTACAGAAACAAGACTTGCATTTAGTTCTACCCATTGAACGTCTACGCCCCTAAAAGCATTGGCCTCAATGTGCGCAAGGCGCTTGGGAGTACAAAGCATTTTTTCGTATTTGATCAATTCACCTTTTTGGACCGGATACCACTTCCCTTCGTATTGAGTGATTAACGTATTTAAGTCCGGCAGCCCGTTGCTATAGAGTCTGATGCGTCCATCTGAATCCATATGGACCCCGCTTCGCATATCCTCTGAGATGCGCTTGTGTTTGACAAGATACGATTCCTCTCTGAAGCCAGGGTCGCCCGTCTGGATCTCATCAGCCATGAGATCAGCATACCACTTGATATAATCATAATCCGGATCGGAATCATATCCACAGGTCAGGTTGTCATGCAAGCCCACAAATCCCGTCCATCCATTCTGCCTTGAATTGGTCTCTACACTATGGAGCACTTCATGCAGTGGCAGACAAACAGCAACCCTGTAGCTCTGTCCATTATTGGTCCAGGTTGTCTGCTTTTCATACACACAGTTTAGTATAATGTTTAGATATTTATTTCCATTATATGCAATCCAAGAGCCCCCAAGCCCGGCCCAGTTTTTTGAGATATCGCCCAGCGGGGCATATACGATCACCAGTTGTACATCCAGGTGATCAAACAAATAGTTGAAATTCACGTCGCCATCTTCGCCGTAGGTCAGATCATTCTGCGCACCGCTGACTGATGTCAAGACTTCATCTATTGTATGAATACTCATTCTTCCGACAGTCATTTTGCCTTTTGATAAGCCATTGAGCGTGTGAGGCAGTTCATTTATGTCAGATTTGATCCTTGCTACATAGTTTTCATCCCAACTTGCTTTGAAGGTTCCCGTATCAACTTCTGGAAAGATCAGTACAAGTATGTTCCACGTGCTGTCATAGCCTCTGTTTCGTAGAATGCCCGCGGTGGATCCGCCAATGCAGACATCAAGCATATTGCTCTGTTCCCATACATCCCCATACAGCACCATTGCGCAGAATGTTATTCTTAAGCTGCCCTCAAGAGTGGTCCGATAAGAGTACGAGCACGCTCCGGAATATACACACTCAAATTCGGTATCATCATCTCGCATAATAAACAGCGAAACAACATCTGCGTCAGGTTCATCCCAGGATATAGTAAAATACTCATTCAATCCCACTTCAGTCTTATCCGCATAAATTATTGGTCCAGCAGTTCTACTGGCTGACCGACGAGTCTCTAATGATGGTTTCGGAGCAAGTATCGTCAAATCAGCGGAAGAACCAAAGGGTTCCTCGCAAAGCGCAGCCCAGCTTTGCAAAACCAAAACCACCACAAGCAAAAGCAAGCCCCTTTTCATTGCCATGAGCCTCCTTTTTCAAATTCCATGTTTCCACATGATGTGCAATGTTTGTGCAATTCGTACAACGGGTGGATGTAGCTTCAATTTCAACAGTATGTACTCCTCTGTCTGCTCTCTCATCTTCTGGGTATACTTGATGTTGATTCTTGACAAAATTACTGAGCGCTTACATATATACGTACCTACAAGGCAATAACGCAGGGATTAATCCTGCGCTATTGTCTATATGCCAACATTGTCGGCCCGATTTTGGGCAACATGCTGATTTATGCTGCGTTGACTATGATTGGATAGAAGTTACATATGATTTGAAATTATCAAGTATGTATCCTTCACTATTCTCGTGCGCTGAACTCTATGGTGTGCCTACGACAGAATTAACATAGTCTTTGAGGCTAGCAGGTACTGTTACACTGTACCAGTTCAAGAACAATGTAGCCTCTAGATAATCTCCTGCATAACTGAAGTATTCCTTCCAATCCAAGATATGCTTTCCATCATATGTTTTGAACCGGTACGTGTGCAGTTTCCCGTGAGCAAGTCTCATTTGATACATGTTTTCTGCACATTCCTTTTCCGCCTGAATCATGCTTACAAGCGCACTTCTCAAGCTTTCCAGTTCGGCCACAGACAGACTGTCTATTCCTCCATTAACATACGTTTTCCAGTTCCTTAATAACTCATTTTTCAAGTACAACTCGTATCGCACTTTCATAGAATTATAGAACAGTGTGCTATAGATCCTAAGCACCTCCAGCCCATCTTCATAATCATTCAGAAGCTGCTCATTAGAGATGAACTTACCGATAGAGCTACCGGTCTTCCAGGCATTCGTAAATGCTTTAAATATTGTGCCTGCCACAGGAACTTTCTCGGCTTTTAGCCATGCATCCAGATTTCCATTATTTGCATTTTTCAGGATAACTCCTTTCAGCTCTGTTAAGTCGTTATAGGTTTTCCCTTCAAAATCACTGTTGAATGCAATGCGTAAAAACGCAACAAATCCCAAAGACACTACTAACTCCTTTATTGTATCCTGTTTGAGCTTAGCTTTTAGGTTTTCAAACAATGCCTTCAAATCCACATTCCAACTAAATGAAAGGTTTTGATTGCTGTCCTTAACCAAATTAAAATTCAGGAGTCCTTTAAACAAAACCTGTAACGCGTCCTTTAACACGGACTTACATTCACCTGAAAGTATTGTTCCTCTAATCGTTGCCTCGTCAACCAATTCTTTAAATACATCATCTATAATATCATCGACAAATTTGTCTAAAATAGCCTGGAGCGTGCCTTTGAATATATCTGGCAATGCGTTAAACAGTACTGTTTCAAAATCTACTGCTTTTCCATTTTGCTCTTCCAGGAATCTGTTTACATCATTGCCATTAAATCCACTTGCTACCATCAACTCCTTCAATACTTCCTTCATGGCTTCATCATTGGATGACATCCCGCCTATTTTGGATTTATACTGATAAAACTGCTTGATAATGTTATAAGCAGCTGCCTGGCTGTATGTCATGCCGCTATCACCGGAATAATTGCTTACGCCTCCCGCCTCGGGAAAGTAGGCTCCTTCAAGACACTCGACATATTCATCGCAAGCGGAAGTGATCACTTCCTTATATACATCAATATACTTTGCAATGAGTATTTGATTGTCAGTTTCTTCAAGCAGGTTCTCAACAAGCGCTTTTGAAATATCTATGGCTGTGGGTACAACATCATTGATTGCTTCCATTACTTTGTCTACTGTCTTTGTATCCTGCCCCTCAGCAATGAGACCAATCTTAACAAAATCAGAAACCGTATTCAGTGAAGCAAGCGCCATATCGAGACCGCTGAAGAATGTCTGGCATTTTTGCTCTATTATGGCATTCTCTGACTTCTGCGCAATCATATTTTCGACTGCACCTTGTCCGCTTGCGGTTTTTAGTTCTTTATCGCGGAGCATATTGCCTATCACGATGTACTGATAATCCATTTGGTCTTCCGGGTTCAGAATGATGTGATCCAAGCCTACTTTCTGAGATTTCCACGGAAGAATGTGGTCCTTATCATCTGTCAGATAGCCGTCGTGCAGAATATAATACGCATAAGTAGCAGTTAAAGTGTTCTTGCCAACGATGTTATAAGGCCCTGTTATTTCATATGTTTTATCGTCATCCTTTTTGTACTCAAGTTTTTGAAGAGCACCATAGTTCATATAGAGCTCACCGTATGTTTTCAGAGCATTCAGCGGTCCGTAGGCAGAAGTATACCACTCCCTGTATGCCTGTTCCTTCTTCTGCGAATCAGTCAGCTTATCTATATTGAATACAACCGACTGTGAAGGTTTCTTATCTCCGTTTATATCCGTTACGTTCAGCGTCAGCATGTAACCGGTTGCCGAGTCCAACGATGATATATCCATCGTGAATGAATCGTACCCGCTTACATGTACCGGACCAAGCTTCATGTTATATGATGCATCCAGTACAAATGCTTCCACTTCCGGTACCGCAGGCAACGCCAGTCCCGACGCCCATTCCACAGTGATCGTCGTCGTGTTTATATCATAGGTCATGTTGTTTGCGGGGGAGAGGATCACAAGTTTTCCATTCGCACTCGCAGGCAGTGTTCTGGATGTATCTGCGACTTTGATGAAACCGTCTACATTATGTATAGTCTTGACTTTCAGCCAATCTCCGGCATTATGTGTCACCGTGAGCGGCTGCACATATTCTCCACCAACGATTACAAGCGCCGCAACCTCGCGGGTCTGCTTCTCCTCGCAGCGGGAGCACTTGCTGGTCTCTTCCCCCTTCTCCGTGCAGGTGGGTTCAGTCGTCACTTCATACTCGCCAAAGTCATGACCAAGCGCCGCAACCTCGCGGGTCTGCTTCTCTTCACAGCGGGAGCATTTACTGGTCTCCTCGCCCTTCTCCGTGCAGGTGGGTTCGGTCGTTACTTCGTACTCGCCAAAATCGTGACCAAGCGCAGGAATTTCCTCAGTTGCAGGCTGGTTGCATCTGGTGCAATAGCCGGTCTTCTCGCCCTTCTCTGTGCAGGTAGCTTCCTTGGTTACTGTGGACTCTCCGAAGTCATGGCCAAGCGCTGCGATCTCGCGGGTCTGCTTCTCCTCGCAGCGGGAGCACTTGCTGGTCTCTTCCCCCTTCTCCGTGCAGGTGGGTTCAGTCGTCACTTCGTACTCGCCGAAGTCGTGACCAAGCGCCGCGATCTCGCGGGTCTGCTTCTCCTCACAACGAGAGCACTTGCTGGTCTCCTCGCCCTTCTCCGTACAGGTGGGTTCAGTCGTCACTTCGTACTCGCCGAAGTCATGACCAAGGGCGGGGATGGTTTCGGTCTTCAGTACCTCTCCACAATCCTTGCACACGGTCTGCTTCTCGCCTGTCTCGGTGCAGGTGGCTTCTCTGATTACCTCTTCCGTATTCGCGTGTGCGCAGGCTGCAACTACCGTGATCGTCGCAGAGCCGCTGACGCTGCACGCTACCTCGTCTATGTTCACATCATAAGCTTCTACAAGGCTAAAGCTCATGGAATACTGTCCGGAAGCCGTGCCAGCCTTGATCCTGACCGTTACCCGCGCGCTGCCAGTTTTGAATTCCGACGTGCCGGAACCAAACACAAACCGCCCGCTGAGACTGTTTGGTGCGGTTGACATGTTGCTGATGTTTTCAATGCTCACCAGCTCAAACGCGCTGCTTGCGCTGATGCCCACCAATGCTTTGGCCGCTTTATCCGAGCTTACCTTCACTACGAAGGTCACCGTGTCGCCGGGTGCGTAACTTGTTTCCGCTATCGCTGTTAGGCTCAATGCCACCAGCAGCACCGCAAGTAACCATATCCCTGTTCTCTTCATTCTTCTGCTCCTTTATCTCTATCTTACTTGATGTATTCAGATTCCCATCCCGCCAGATACTGATCCAGCAGTATGCTGTCCTTCAAATTCACCTTGCCGTCTCCATTAACATCCGCGTTTGTCTCGTTATAGCTTACACTCCACCCCGCAAGATGCTGATCCAGTAATATGCTGTCCTTCAGATTCACCTTCCCGTCATTGTTCAGGTCGCCCGGCAGCTTATTTGTCATCCCCGCTTCCGCCTTGATGTGATCACTGTAGCCAAAGCATTTGACGCTGCCTCCGTTTGCGTCCTTTGTTTCTATCACCTCTACGCTTACATCATACGTTCCAGCTTCTATGCCCGCTTTGGCCTTCAGCGTCACTGCCGCCACTGCGTCCATCAGCTTCCCGCTCAGCGTGAAGATATTATCGCTGAATGTGCCCAGACTCGTTTCTCCGTTTACAAGTTCAAAGCAATTGCTGTCATAGCTCACTTTTACCTTCGCACTTGCAATGTCATAGCCGTGCAGATAGATGTTCACCCTGCACTGCTCTCCGCCCTTTACGCTGACCGTCTGCGCTTTGGGCGCTTTCTCATCATAGTTCTCTATATCGATCGTTACTTCCTCGGTCGAATCCGGACTCATTTCCGCCAGCTTCACGCAATTCTCAAACGCACTTTCCCCTATGACCTCAATGTAATTCGGCACATGTATCGTTTCTAGCGCGCTGTTGTTCATGAATGCCTGGGCGCCTATAACAGTCACGCGCACATCGTTGATCGTCATGGGAATCGTAACCTCAGCTGAACTCCCCGTATACTTGACTGCTGTGATCGAATAATCCTTCAGCAGATATTGCATGTTATTCAATGTGAATATGTACTCGCTGGGCGTCTCTGCGGTCGCCATGGCTGGCTGCTCGGTGACTGTGTACATGCCATAAAAATCACTGCCCTCTGTCTCGTCTGTCATGCCGCCTTCGTCTGTTGCAGTTTGGGTATTTTCAGCAATCTCATCTTCAACTGTGTTCAACTGTTCTTCCGCTTCGTCTTCCGTGCCATCGGTCGGCTCCGGATCAACTTCCACTGCACCATCCGCCGCCTTGTCCTCAGTAAAATCCCCTTCTTCCGTATCCTCAGACGGGTCTTCGACTGGCGCTTCACTCCCTGTGCCAGAAACGCTGTCCTCAGATTCTTCCGTTACATTTGAGGATTCCTCACCTTCCTTTGCTTCATTCTCTGGCTCGGCCATATTTTCGTCGTCAGCAGGAACGTCTGGCACTGCAATCTCCTCATTTTCGGGAACAGTATTTTGGGGAACATTCTCATCAGCAACGTCGTTTTCACCTTCATGGCTGTTTTCGTCTGCGGTGGCACTCTCATCTACAGTTTCATCTGCAGACCCATCTACGCCGATATGGTGTGCTTCGACGAGCGCAGGCTGCCCGAATCGGGCGAGCATTTCTACTGCGTCTACGCCAGCCGAAAGGACGGCCACCGTTACGCCCGCAGCCACGAGGAGATCATGGCCCGCTACGACGCGGACATGGTGATGCAGGAGGAGATGCCGTCGATGAACTGGCCGCAGATGGGCCGCTACATGTACACCGCCCGGATCGGGAGCGCAGACGAGGTCGAAGCCTTCGTGCGATTCGTTCAGGAATGAAGGGGATGAAACTCGAATGAAATGAATCAAAGAGTCATTTTATTCGGTTGGGTTTGTTTGTGGTGAGTGCAGTTTCGTTCAGACAACAGGCTGAGGTGCATTAAGCAGCAGGTTCACGGTTTTTGCTAAAATCCCTGTGGGGATTTTCGGGTGCAACGCGCACTGCCTCAAATCAAAGATTTGAGGCGCGGCACATCAAAGCCGCCCCTGCGGATCATAGTTGGAGGGGTTGCGACCCCTCCAAGCCACCCCTTGGGCTTATGCACTTGCGCAACAGGCGAGGTATGATCCTATGCTGAACCAGTTTTCAAGAACACAGTTATTGTTGGGAAGAGCCGCCATCGAGCGACTGTCCGGGTGCCGCGTCGCGGTATTCGGCATCGGCGGGGTGGGCGGCTATGTCTGTGAGGCGCTGGTGCGCAGCGGCGTGGGCGCGTTCGACCTGATCGACGACGATCAGGTGTGCCTGACCAACCTGAACCGGCAAATCATCGCCACCCGAAAGACTGTGGGGCGCTACAAGGCAGAGGTCATGCGGGAGCGCATGCTGGAGATCAACCCGCAGGCGGACATCCGCGTGCACAAATGCTTTGTGCTGCCGGAGAACGTGGATGCGTTTCCCTTCGGCGAATACGACTACGCGGTGGATGCCGTCGATACCGTGTCCGCGAAGCTGTGCCTGGCGGTAAAGGCAAAACAGGCGGGTGTGCCCCTGATCAGCGCCATGGGCGCGGGCAATAAGCTCGATCCCGGACGCTTCCGCATCAGCGATATCGCAAAGACCCACACCTGCCCGCTGGCGCGGGTCATGCGGCGGGAACTGAAAAAGCGGGGCATCGGAGTATTGAAAGTGATATGGTCCGACGAAGTGCCGATCCGGCCGATCGAAGACATGTCCATCAGCTGCCGGACGCACTGCATCTGTCCCCCGGGGGCAAAGCACAAGTGCACCGAGCGGCGGGACATCCCCGGCAGCACGGCCTTCGTGCCCGCGGTGGCCGGACTGATGATCGCTGGCGAAGTGATCCGGGATCTGACGGCGGGCTGTCCGAGGGAAGCGTGAAGCTTTCGCAAAACGTTTTGGAAAATGAACGATTCTGTAAAATAATCATTAGTCTATTGACACGATAGACAATATGGATTATAATGCAGACAACTTTTTTGAAAGGAGCGGGCATGATGAAAAGACGGTTTTGGCGTATGTGTTGTATGAGCATGCGTCGGCCGGCGTTCATGCCTTTTTTGCATACCTGAACATCGATTTTTGACAGGAGCAGGGGCATAAACGCACCTGCTCTTTTTCATTGCCATTCAAGAGCAGGGACCGGCGCATGACAGCAACGATTGGCATAAGGTCAAACTTACTCAAGAGGAGAGAGGCAGATTCATGGAGTACATAGCATCAATCCATTGGATGCCCTATCTGGCGCTCGCGGTCACGCTGATCGCTTTTACCGTGCTCAGGCTCCTGTCCCATAAGCTGGGCTGGACGCCGACCATCCTGATCGCGCTCCTGCTGGGCGTCGGGGTCGGCATCGCGTTCCGTTCCGAAGGCAACGAATGGCTCATATGGGTCGACTTTATCGGCACGGCGTACGTTCAGCTGCTGATGCTGATGGTCGTGCCGGTGATCTTCCTGTCGATCGTCTCCGGCTTCATCGCGCTCAGCGGCAAGGCAAACGCGGGAAAGGTCGGCATCAGGAGCGTTTTCTGGCTCATGTTTCAGGCGGCGCTCGCCATCGTGCTGAGCCTGACGGTGGGTCTGCTCACCGGGATCGGCAAGGGCGCGGGCAGCGTGTTTGAGAACCTCGACGGACTGGATTCCGCAACGGTATCCGCCTATCAGGGCCTTACCAGAGCCTTTGACGACGTGCTGCTGGGGCTTCTGCCCTCGAATATCGCCTCCGATATCGCAGGCAGCAACGTGCCCGCGATCATCCTCTCGGGCGTAGCGATCGCGCTGGCCTATTTGGCCATCGCCAAAAAGCAGGGCGAGGAAAAGGTGCTCCCGTTCCGACGCTTCGTCGAGGCGGCAAAAGAGATCGTCTTCAAGATCCTGAACTTCCTGATCGACCTAACGCCCTATGCCGTGCTGTGCCTGATCGCGGGCTCGGCGAGCAAGCTGCTGGGCAGCTGGCACAACATGCTTTCGCTGCTGGCGCTGATGGGGCTGATCTATGCCGTATGCATCGTGCATACGTTCGTCGTCGGCGGGCTGATCGTCCGCTTTGCCGGCAAGCTCTCGCCGGTGCGCTTCTTCCGCAGGTTCTTCCCGGCGCAGGTCACCGCCTTTACGACGCAGTCCTCTGTCGGTACGCTGCCGGTCACGATCAAAACCCTCAAGCAGGACGTAGGCGTCTCGGAGGAAGTGGCGAACATCACCTCTTCCCTCGGCACGACCATCGGCATGCCGGGCTGCACCTGCATCTGGACGGTGCTGCTGGTACTGTTCTTCGTGCACGCGGTCGGGCTTCCGTGGGTTGCCGGGGATTATATCCGCCTCGCCATCGTAGCGCTGCTTCTGTCCGTCGGAAGCGCCGGCGTGCCGGGCATCGCGGTCGTATCCGCCATAGGGCTCTTCGGCGCGCTGGGGCTCCCGGTCGGCGCGGTCATACTGATGCAGCCCATCAACACGATCTCCGACATGATCAGGACGCTGAACAACGTTTCGACTGCAGGCATCGCCGCAACGGCCGTCGCAAGGGAGAATGACCTTATCGACGATAGCGTCTTCAAAGGCAATAAGGAGGCTGAAGCGCAATGAAAAAGCAGATCGTCTTATTGATTGTCCTCGTCGCGATCGCGCTGGTCATCGGCGGGTTAGCCTACGCTTCCGCGCGCTACAGCGTGAAGGCCGTGACCAAAGCCATCGACGACATCGGCAAGTTGAGCTACAGCGAAGAAAGCCGGGCGCTGATCGACGCGGCGGACGAAAGAATCGCTGCGCTCGATCCGAACCTGCACCTAACCGATAAAGTGGGCAACTTTGACACGCTCAAGGCGGCAAAGGTGACCTATGTCGAGCAGGCGATCATACGCCTGTACAGGGCCGTGCGCGACAAGCAGGGCGAGGATACGATCAAAGAATATCTTGCCGACGCGGAGGAAGCCTTCGCCCATTATCTGACCGAAGAGGACATCCCCCTCGTACACAACTATAAGGATCTTTCCGACGCAAGGGCGAAATACGGGGAGAAGACCGACCCATTGCCCGGCAACAACCTGAGGGAACAGGTGCCGCGGGAAACGGAGATAGAGCTTTGCTGACAGAAGGCACACAGGTTCCCCTATTCCAAACGCATATTCCAAACGTACATCACAAACATCATAACGGACAACCAATCTGATCTGCAGAAAGAAGGTATTAATTTATGAAACGCATAGTCTCTGTGCTTATCGCTGTGATCCTTATCCTGACCGCCGCCTTCGCGTCCGCCGAAGGGATACAGAAAGCCTACTACAACGACGATTACGCCTATCTCGGGGACGCGGACTCCGTGTACGTATCGCTGACCCTCGAAGAGGCCTACTACCTGTTTCAGCAGGAGGGCAATTACCTGATCCTGCTGGGCGGCAGCTGGTGCGGCAACACCACGCCCGTGATCGGCTACATCAACGAAGTGGCAAAAGAATACGGCGTGAGCACGATCTACAATCTCGATTTCCGCCTCGACGGCGCAAGCCGCGCCTCCCATGTGCGCGAGACCGAAGGAGCGCAGTCACAGGGGGCCCCGATCCCCGGCAGCAATTACAATTACCTCTACGGCGAGATCGCGTCCCGCTGGCTGACGAACCTGAACGATTATGTGGAGTATAAAGTCGACACGGCATCAGCCCTCGTATACACCGACTCCAGCGGCGAAAAAGTGACCGTGCCCAAAGTGCAGGTGCCCTTCCTTTTCCTGTACAACAAGGACAACACGGACGAAAACGGCAACGCGGCGCCCATCGTCGCCGGGCTTGAACTCATGAAGACCCGCAGCGACTTTGTGGCTGACGATGCGGAAAACACCGAGGCCGTAAACGAATGCAAGCAGCTGCTCCGGGATACCGTGTTTGAAGCCGCCTCAAAAGTCAGCCTCTCTTCCTTCACCGACGCGGATTACATCCGCCTGTCGTACAATGAAAAGAGCGCCAAAGAGATCTTTGCCCCGGACGAAGAGATCGCCTATGAAGTGCTGACATACCGGCAGCTGAAGTGGCTGCTCGGTCAAGACGGGACCTCCATCCTTTTCCTCGGCGGCAGCTGGTGCCCGAACACGCAGGCGGTCATAAAGATCATAAACGATTACGCCCTGGCCAACGGCGTAACGGTCTACACCTTCGATACCAAGCTGGACGGCGGCTACGCCAGGCGCTTCTGGGGCTATGAAAGGGATCTGCACATCCGCGACAACAACAGCGAATTTGCAAACCTCTACGTCGACCTGGTGCTCGACTATTTCCACAACATCGAGACCGAATACACGATCGAAAGCGGCAACACGATCAACTACGAGAACGCGGACGGCGAGACCCTCACCGCCAACAAGCTCCAGGTGCCCTATCTGCTGGTGTACACAAAGGGTCTGGAAGACGAGTATGCCCACTTCATTCCGATCTCCGCGTACATCGAGAAAATGCTGACCCTCGACGAAACCCGGGAAGACTACGTATACGCCGAGGAAAACTACAAAGCCTATACCGATGGCGTGTTCACGGTGTTTGAGGCATATGCAAAGCTCACGGGCAGCAGCGCCGTTCAAATCGCAAAATAATGCATTCCGCGCGATAAAAAGGAAGGCAGAAAAGATCCATGAAGACCGTGCTCGCATTCGGTGATTCGAACACCTGGGGCCTGATCCCCGGGTCGAAAGACCAGGGGCGGTACCCCCGGGATGTTCGCTGGACCGGCGTTCTGCAGGATCTCTGCGGGGCTGTCCGCTTCATCGAAGAAGGGCTGTGCGGCAGGACGACCGCGTTTGAGGATGAGCGCAGGCCGGGAAGGAACGGGGCGGAAGCGCTCCCGTCGATTCTCGAAGCGCATCATCCTCTCGACGCGGCCATCGTCATGCTGGGAACGAACGACTGCAAAAGCGTCTATTCTTTTTCGGCAGCTGTGATCGGCGAAGGGATCGGACTTTGTCTGGATCAACTGGAAAAAGTCCTCCCTCCGGACAGGATCCTTCTCGTTTCTCCCCTGTGGCTCGGCGAAGACGTGTGGAGGCCGGACAAGGATCCCGAATTCGGGAAGCAGTCGGTACAAACCTCCCGTGCGCTGAAGGACGTATACTCCTTAATCGCAAAAGAGCGGGGAACGGCATTTCTGGCCGCTTCGGATCATGTGCGGGCCAATCCTGCAGACGAGGAGCATATGGACGAAGCGGGACACCGGCTGTTTGCCAAAGCCGTATACGCGAAGCTCAGGGAAATGCAAATAATTTGATCGGGGTTGAAACAAAAGCGCATGCATGAATTGACGATAGAGCAGCTCGCCGACCTGCCTGAAAGCACCTATGCACTATACGATATCCGGGACGACATCTCGTTTTCCTACGGCACGATCCCGGGCTGTGAAAGCGCAAACGACATCGTCACACTGGCTGAGCAGAAGCGGCTGCCGGCAGATAAGAAAATCGTCCTGTTCTGCATGCACGGACTGCAAAGCATCGAAGCGTGCGAAAAACTGCGCCAGCTCGGATACGATGCCTTCAGCCTGAAAGGCGGCTACGCGTCCTGGCTCAAAAAACAGCTGATAAGGGCAGACCGTTCTGTGGAGATCGAAGAATCCCTGCGGAGCAAAAGAAAATTCAAGGAAACGCTCTTTACCCCCTTTGCCAAGGCGATCACAAAATACCGGCTCGTCGAACCGGACGACAGGATCGCCGTATGCATCTCCGGCGGCAAGGATTCCATGCTGATGGCAAAGCTCTTCCAGCAGCTGCAAACGCACCGGAAGTTCCCCTTTGAGCTCGTTTTCCTGGTCATGGACCCGGGGTATAACGAGCTCAACCGTTTGCTGATCGAGCACAACGCCGGCACGCTCGGAATCCCGATCCGGATCTTTGAAACCTCGATTTTTGACGCGGTGTACAAAACGGACAAATCCCCGTGTTATCTCTGCGCCAGAATGCGGCGCGGGTATCTCTACGGCAAAGCAAGGGAGCTGGGCTGCAACAAGATCGCGCTCGGTCACCACTTTGACGACGTGATCGAAACGACCCTGATGGGTCTGCTTTGGGGCGGACAGCTCCAGGGCATGATGCCCAAACTGCATAGCACGAACTTTGCGGGCATGGAATTGATCCGGCCGATGTATTTCGTGCGCGAGGATGACATCAAAGCGTGGCGCGATCACCACGGCCTTCACTTTATCCAGTGCGCCTGCCGCTTCACGGATACCTGCAGCTCCTGCCGCGACGATGGGACGGCGGTTTCTAAGCGCATGGAGACAAAACTGCTGATACGGCATTTGAAGGAAACAAATCCCAGCGTGGAAAACAATATCTTCCATGCGTTGAGCAACGTCTGTCTCGACACTCTGATCGCCTATAAGCAAAAAGGGATCGCACACAGTTTTTTGGATACCTATGACGCTTCGGCAGGCAAAGGGCACTGAAAAAAGCAAATAATATCAAAGGAATCTCGCGGAAGCACCGGCCTCCTATTGACGCGCGCCGTTACTTTCGTTATAATACACAATATCTATATAATTAATGTATTAAAGGCGGGTGATGACATGGCCACAACGGAGGAAGTATTTGCAAAGAGCTGTCACATCGAGATCATTCCCCCGAAACAGGACAGCGAGAAGCTTGAAAGCGACCTCAAGCTGTTCGCGTCGAAGCTTGAGCGGGTCATGGACAGCGGTTTCACGGCATCCATCACGGACAATGCCATGGGGCTGCTCGCCTTTCAGGGGCATGAATGCATCGAGGAGCTCTCTCTTGCGATCAAACCGGAACAGATCCTCATCCATCTGAACACCTTTCACACGAAGAAAAATCTGGACGAGATCCTTTCGTCCTGCCTGCGCCTGGGCATCCGTTCTGTTCTGGCGATCAGCGGCGACGGTTCCACGCGCCTGCCCAGGCTGCGCCCCGCCGACCTCGGGGTCAGCGGCACGGCGGCTGTGACCTCTGTGGAACTCATCCGCTATATCCGTCAATGCTATCCGGCCTTCAGGGTCGGCGTCGCTTTCAATCCCTATGAGCCGGAAACCCACGAATTTGAAAAGCTGGACAGAAAGCTTGCCGCCGGCGCGAGCTTCGTCATCACGCAGCCCATCATCGAAAAAAACGTCGTGATCGACCGGCTGCTCAGAGAATACCCTGCGCTGCCTGTGACGATCGAGGCGTGGATGTCCAAAAAACTGTATCTGCTCAGCGACGTCGTCGGCTACCCCATCCCCGAGGACGCGGAATACGATCCGCTGGCCACCCTCGGTCAGCTGCGGCGCGTCTATCCGCAGTGCGGCTTCTATCTGTCGCTGCTCGGATTCAAGACGCAGTATGCTTTGATCGAGGAGATGGCGGGGACAGCGCGAACGGAGGTGGGAGCATGAAGATCGCAGTGTGCATAAAACAGGTACCCGCGAGCAGCGACGCGAAGATCGATCCGGAAACCAAGCGCATCGTACGCGAGGGCAGCAAGGCCATCGTCAATCCCTTCGATCTGTACGCCATCGAGGAAGCCGTCGCCATCAGGGAGCAGGTGGGCGGAGAGGTCATCGCGCTGTCGATGGGGCCGGAAAAGGCCAGGGCAGCCCTGATCGAAGCCCTGTCCATGGGGGCGGACCGCGCCGTGCTTTTGAGCGACAGGGCGTTCGGAGGCTCCGACACCTGGGCCACAAGCTATGCGCTGGCAAAGGCCATAGAAACGATCGGCGGCGTCGATCTGATCCTGTGCGGAAAGCAGGCAGTGGACGGCGACACGGCGCAGGTCGGCGCGGGCATCGCCGCAAAGCTCAACATTCAGCAGGCGGCAAACGTCTGGAAAATCGAACGCATCGAAGAGGACGCCATCACGGTCAGAAGGCTGAACGAGCGTGGCTACGATATCGTAAAGCTGGAATACCCCGCCCTGATCACGGTGGTGAAAGATATCAATTCACCCCGCATTCCCAGGCTCCATGACGCGCGCATCGCAAGACGCACGGAAATACCCATCTGGAAGCCCGAGGATATCGGCGCCGATCCGGAACTGATGGGTCTTAAAAATTCCCCCACACAGGTCGTAAAGACTGCGCCTCCCGCCGCGCGCGATACCGCAGCCCTGAAGATCGACGCCCGGCCGGACGCCGCAGC
>CADBNW010000241.1 GCA_902796025.1 uncultured Eubacteriales bacterium | reverse complement strand
CTCCTCACAATTCCTTTTGGTTGTTTGTTTAGTCTATGTTAAAAGTCACACCGCAGAATCTGTAGTGTGACTTTGTTGATGGTCTGCTCTGGCATCTGCACGTTATGCAAATTTGCGTAGACGGTACAGAGCAAAGCTATAATAAAATCAAAGCGTATCCTGATGCTTCCTTTAGTCCTTATGAGCGAGTAATGCACAATATTGGGCTTTTGCTAAGCCAAGGGATTCGTGTAGGGCTTCGAATGAATTTCGATGTTGGTAACTATCGTGAGTTCAAGGATTTGCTCAATGATGTACTAAATCGATTCGGGCGAAATGAGAATCTTAATGTTAGTGCTTTTCCGGTAATTGGAGAGTATCCAGACGCAGAAGGAAAAATACAACATGGGTCTGATGAATGGCTAACGGATAAACGATATGAGCTCGGCGCTCTCTCAGAAGCTTATGGTCTGAGGCATCAGCAAACGGAACTTCCCTCATTGAATTTACAGACTTGTATCGCATATCGTGACAATCATATTGTCATACGACCAGACGGTGGGATTTCCAGATGTGCAGAACTGTTTGATGATGCTGATTTGATAGGCAATATCCAAGAGGGTATTACTCGGCAAGATATTGTAAAATCTTGGAAGGCTGTCGCAGACTACGATTTCTGCAAGAAATGCATTCTTTTCCCCAATTGTTTAAGATTGGTCAAGTGCAGAAACAAGAATTACTGTGTGAAAATTGATGATTTAGTACATCAATATGAGAGTAAGATAATCCAGGAGTACGAACAATACTTACGTCAACATGAAAGGGGCTTGAACGATGGAAACTAACGAAGCACAAAGATTCGAGAAACCGCGGGTGGAATTTGTAGCCATTGATGACGACATGGCAACAAGCGGTGCAGTACAAAGCAGTTCGTGTACGGATGAAGCCTATCAGACTGCTTATCAAATGTGCGGTTGCACCAATTCCACATCCTATCAGGAAGCCGTATGCCCGGATGATTGGGTTTGAAATCATGCTATGCTGGAGTCAGCGAAATAGAAAGGAGTATGTAAAATGAGGACCGAAATCAATAATGAACAACTGGATCAGGTGACTGGCGGAAGCGTTCGTCTTAACACTACAAAGATGATGATTGGCTTTTCTGTACTACAGCAGAAGTATCACCTCAAGAACTGCACAGACACTCAGGCCATGATACTCGTTGCAACGCTTTATGAGCAGTATAAGACTGCTGGTGATCGTGCCTTCGAGGAAGCTACGCTCGCCGCATTCCAAGCTAAAGGCTGGCTGGAATAATATCGGTTTTTAATCGGGGAGTTAACCCGATGAGCATGCGGGGTTAGTTCTCGCATGCTCTATTTTGATTTAAGGAGGATGATATTTAATGAAATTGAAGTATTCATTTGAAGCTATTAACATGGGTGAAGAAATCATTTTTGTTCCCGTTGGAGAGGGTTCTGCACAGGTTCATGGCGTTTTGAAGTTGAATCCCCAAGGACAGGAAATCTTAGAATTGCTGGAAAAAGAAACAACGATTGATCAGATTGTTGAAACACTTTCTGCCAAATATAATAATAGCAAGAACGACCTGGTTGATTATGTTAATTCCGTTCTAGACGTATTAAGGGATGCAAATTTGCTCAACGAATAAATAGGGAGAAAGAGACTTGGATGAGATAAGCATTCGGGTTGCAGGGCAGAACGTTCGTATTGTATCAGAGTATCGTATTTCAGCCAATATGTATGCTGATTTCCGCACTGATGCTGCTACTGATTTGTGTGTGCAGATTACTAACGAGGATATCGATTTCATACATTTACAAAAGTGCAATACCAGGAGATTAACCGTTAAAACGCCAAATATCCTGATTAAAATGGCAGAAATACTATTACCATATGATATATTACTCATGCATGGTGCTGTTATTGCTTTCAATGAACAAGCATACATGTTTTCAGCAACAAGCGGAACCGGCAAAACAACGCACATTTTAAAATGGTTAAAACATTGTCCGGATGCTATTGTAGTAAACGGCGACAAGCCCTTTATCAAATTTCCGGAGGACGGTTCTCAGCCGCTTGCCTGCGGATCACCTTGGGCGGGCAAGGAAAACATGTACACCAACACCATGGTTCCCTTAAAATCCATCATCCTGATGGAGCGCGCGGAGGAAAACCACATCGAGCAGATTTCCTTTGCGGAGGCCTTTCCCTCCCTCTTGCAGCAGGTCTACCGCCCTGAGGACGAGGACAAAATGCGTAAGACCCTGCGCCTGATGCAGCGCTTAAACGGCTCCGTGAGCTTCTGGCGCTTCCACTGCAATAACTTCAAGCCCGACTGCTTCGACGTAGCCTACAACGCCCTGGTCAAAGGACAGCCTTCCGCTTAACAGGCGCAAAGCGCTGACGGGTGAGGTTCTGTCTCGAAGCGGCAGAGAAAATATATAGCTTCCCCTTCCAAAAAGTCCGGGGCTGTTGCGCTTGCGCAACGGCCCCGGACTTTTTCTTTGCCTCTTACGGCACCAATATCCTTACCTCTCCCCAAACTCCGCTTGCCACCGGCTCCTTCTGCTCCTCGTGCTCGCGCCTTATATTCATGCGCTGGCGCAGTTCGTCGTTGATGATCTTGCCGTAGTAGGGCCAGGAAGCGAGGCTGTCCGGCCAGACGTCGGTTTCGTCGTGGCCCCGGGCGGCGCGCATTTCGTTGATCAGGGTGGAATGGGCGTGCAGCTCGATCTCGTTTTCGCCCTTTTTTAGCGTGATCGGCAGGCGCAGCGGGTGCGTCCACAAAACGCCGCAGTCCCTGCCGTTTACATACACCTGCGCCGCGCAGGAGACGTGCGCTATTGCAAGCACCGCGTCCGTGTCGCAGGGGGCAGTAACGCGCATGTGATACACGCCCACGCCGGAAAAGTCCCTTAGCTCCGCAAACTCCGTCCAGTCCACAGCCCGCCGGATGGGGAAGCTAAGCCCCCTTTCCGGGATGTCCAGGCGCTCGAAGGTGACCGGCAGGATGCCGCTGCATACCCTTTGCGGCGCGCTCTCGTCCGCTTTAAGCGCCGGGGAAAACAGCACGAACACCGATTCGTGCGCGTCCAGGCGCAGGCGCAGGCCGCCGTCTTCGTTTCGCGTGAAGGGGTGCCTTTCCCCGCTTACGGTTGCCGGTTAGGATGCGCTGAGAGGGCTGCTTGTTGACAGGCGGCGCGGTTTTATTGTAAAATACAAAGTGAAAAAATGTTCTAACGGGAGGCAGCTATGACGCGTGAATCCGCAATGTACATCATAAAGCCGGGCCAGAAGGGCACACTTGAAAACGTGCTTTGGAGCGGCAGCCGTTTTATCGACGAGGCCTGTGAGCGCCTTGGCGTGACAAACGCCCAGGCCTGGAGCGTGGAAAACTATCTGTACCTATACGCGGAGTCCGAGGACGGCGCGCCCTGCGGGCTGATGCGCCTGATCCAGGAGTTCCAAACCCAGCTTTCCCTTTACGCGGAGCCCGTCGCCCTGCCCGGGGAGATGCGCCTGATGTACCACGACATCGGGATCGTAAGAAGCGATAAAAGCCTCATCCGCAGAAGGGTGTTTGCGACGGTCCTCAAGGACGGCTGCGCGGAGGAATACTTTGCCCGCCACAAAAAGCTGATCGACGCGCGCGGGGACAGGCTGTCCGACGGGCCGGAGACCAACTTTACCATCCGCTGCGCGAGGGACAAATACATTTTCGGCTACTGCGAGCTGGTAAAAAGCTACGATCACGAAATGACGGACGAGGAGAAGCAGTCCACCATCGCCTGGGAGACCAGACAGCTCGAGATCATGGACTGGCTGACCGACGACGTGGACTGGATCACCCACGAGACCCACGAAAAAATGAAAAACCTCTATATGCAAAAGGGCTTTGAGGGCTGAAGCGCCGCCCAAAGCGCGGAAAGGACAAAAGTATGTCGCTTGTGATCGATCTGTTCAGAAAATATATCCACATCCCCTCCGCCTCAGACGAATCGACCGGACAAAAGCCCAGCACGCCTTCGCAGCTGGACATGGCAAGGGCGCTGGAAAAGGACATGCGCGAAATGGGGCTTCCCTGCGTAAAGCACGACGGGCACGGCTACGTCTACGGGCGCGTCCCCGCAAACTGCGAGGGGCAGCCGGCCATCGGCCTCATCGCCCACCTGGACGTCGTGGACAACGAGCCCTGCCAGCCGATGAACGAAAGGATCCTTGCAAATTACGACGGCGGCATCATCGACGTGGGCGCGGGGCTTACGCTGGATCCCGCGATCTACCCCCACCTTCTGACCTGGAAGGGCAAGGACCTGATCGTGACCGACGGCACCACCATCCTTGGCGCGGACGACAAGGCGGGCGTTGCGGAGATCATGGCGCTTGCTTACAGGCTTTTAAATGACCCCTCCATCAGGCACGGGGACGTATGCATCTGCTTTACGCCGGATGAGGAGATCGGCGCGGGCGCGGACGATCTGGACATCCCCTTCCTGGGCGCGGACTTTGCCTACACCGTGGACGGCGGGCGGCTTGGCGGCGTGGAGTACGAAAACTTCAACGCGGCCTCCGCGCGCGTCAGCTTTACCGGCGTTTCCATCCACCCGGGCGACGCCAAGGGGCGCATGAAAAACGCGGCGCTGATGGCCGTGGAGTTTGCTTCCCTTCTGCCCCGGGAGGAGACCCCCGCCACCACGAGCGGGCACGAGGGCTTTTACCACCTCGTACACCTGGAGGGGACCCCGGAAAACGCAAGCCTTGCCTACATCCTGCGCGATCACGACCTTGCCAAGCTCGAAAAGAAAAAACAATACCTTGCAAAGTGCCTTGAGCTCATAAAGGAAAAGTACGGCGAAGGCTCCTGCGCCCTCAGCATCAAGGACAGCTACCGCAACATGGCCGAGATCGTCAAGGACCATCCCGAGATCCTCGAGCGCGCCCGCCGGGCGTTTGAAAAGTGCGGTATAAAGCCGTTTTCCGATCCCGTGCGCGGCGGCACCGACGGGGCAAGGCTTTCCTATCGGGGGCTGATCTGCCCCAACCTCTCCACCGGCAGCATCAACCACCACGGGCGCGGCGAGATCGCCTGCGTGCAGGATATGGAGATGATGGTGGACGTATTGACCGAGATAGTTAGAAGCTGTTAGCTGTTAGCTATTAGCTATTAGCTAGCAGCTGGTGGCTAGTAGCTGTTATCTGATCGCTTTCAGAGGATAGGTTTGTAATAATTGTGATGAAAAGAGCGGTTTGGTTTTGGAGGAGGGCGGCGCTTGGGCTCATGGCCCTGCTGCTGCTTTTGCCCGCGCTTTCGGGGCGGGCGGAGGTCGCAGCCAGCGGCAGCCACGCCCTGTATCTGGACGCGCAGGGGCAGGTGTGGGCCTGGGGCTCGAACCACCGGGGCGAAAGCCAGCCCGGGGAGAAGGCCGAGGCCGTGTGCCTGCCCCAAAGGGTCTTTTCGGGCGCGGCGCAGATCGCCTGCGCAAGGCAGTTCAGCCTGGCGCTGGATAAAGAGGGCGCGGCGTGGATCTGGGGCGGTGTTCCGGCTGGGATGCTGGAGAACGCCGAGCCCTTCCGCACAGACGCGCCGGTCCGGCTTGCCGGGGACGCTATCAAGATCGCCGCGGACGAAAACTGCTGCGCGCTATTGTTTTCAAACGGGCAGGCGCGCTGGTTCGACGGAGCATGGCACGAGATCGAGGGACCGGTCCGGGACGTCGCGGTAGGCGTTGCCTTTGCGCTCTACGTAACGGAAAAGGACGAAGCCCGCATCACCGGCGAAGGCTATCTGCAGGCGCTGTACGGCGAAAGCTTAGACCGCACGCTGCTTGAGGGCTGCAAAGGCGTATACGCGGCGGGGCAGACCGCGCTTTTGATCGGCAAAGACGGCGCGCTGTACGCAATGGGCGCTTCCGGCAGCGAGGGAAGGCTTGGGCTGGACACCCCGGCGTGGCTGACGCAGCCCGTTCCAAACGGCGCAGGCAACGTCGTTTGCGCCTTTCCCGGCATCAGCTGCTCCGGGGCGCTTGACGCCGGGGGACAATTGTACCTGTGGGGCGGGCTGTACTCCTGGTATACCTCCTTTGACGGCGAGGGCGCGCCCCAAAGCTCCACCGCCGAGGGCATGCTGCTGAACTTTGGCAAAACCCCCGCCCCCGTGTACGCAAACGTAAAAAGCGTCGCCGTGGGCGACGCCTTTGCGATCATCGAATTTATGGATGGCCGCCTGGTCAGCTTCGGCTCCAACGACTGGGGCCAGGCCGGCGACGGCGTGCGCACGCTCTTTCAGCTGATCCCGGACGAGGACGACGACGGGGACGAAAGCGACAGCGAGCTGATCGTAACGGACAACCAGCAGCGCGTCTTTCCCTCCGAGGTGCTTATCGGCAAAGAGCAGGGATGATCCTGCCATAGGGCTTTGGGAATCTGCCGGGAGTTAAGGTTCTTCACTTTTTCGCAGGGACTTAAGCAATGTGTCTTTCCTGTTTTTTACCACATTTGTCAGCTTTGCAGCTGACGCCTTTCCCAGAGCGGAAGCCTTAATAGCCTTCCCCTCTGGGGAAGGTGCCCCGAAGGGGCGGATGAGGTTCTATAATGTAAAGCACAATTTACGATGAAAACAACATCTGAATGCATTTTTAATCGTAAAATGAATGTTAATTGATGAGAAGCGGCATCATTGATCCGCTGGCCAGGTATAGAAGATCGAGCTAAGGCCATCAGCCTCGGCCTCATCATAGCATGCCAGGGAAGCTGGGTCGTCAAAGTCGTCCCTTTTTGCAGCATACAAATCGTCTGTATGGACAAACGACCAGCCTTCGGCGCGAATGTGCGCCCTGGCTTTTTTCAAGGCTTCCTTTTTGGATGCGGCCTTCACCCAGATGCTGATTTCAGCCCCGCCAAACTGCGTTCTCTCTTCGCTGTTCTGGGCGGGAACGGCTTCCGCCATGACATAGTAGATTTTTTCGCTTGCGGCCAGCGCGTCAAAATCGGGCAGCATCGCCTGGGCGGTGAGGTATTGATGCCAGGTCGTGGAATACCGCGTATCCCACGCGACATGTGTGATTTTTGAATAGGGAATGTCGACGGGGTCCGTTTCAAACTGCCCGTTTGCGCCAAAATAATAGAGGGAAACGCACCTTGCGCTGGCGCTTTTGATATATCCGATATAAAAATCCCGCTCGGCTTCATTTTCGACGATGACGCATGTGTTTTTCAGCTGCGTGGACTCAAATATTTTCTGCCAGGAGGATAGGTCGATCCCGGGGTTGCAGATCTTGTCCGTGATCCCCTTCCACCTGTTTATTTCCGGGCACAGATCGTCCTTGATCTCGGCTTTTTTCAGATCGGAGATCCTGCGTATATGATAGCCGTCAAGCTGAAAATCGTCCTCCTCCTGAGCCAGGATCAGGCGTTCGTTTACGGCATTTGGATAATAATAGAAGTAGTTTTCGTCATATCTAAAATACATGCGCAAAAGCTGGGCTTTTCTGATGCCCAGAGCGATAAGATCGATTTTCTCCTGCTTTTTCATGTAGACCCTTCCTGCAGATCCCGCCGTCCTTCCGGCGCAGCGGCATCTTGCCCGTCTGCCTTCCGTTTACTCCATCGCCCGGAGGGCCTCCACCAGGTTTCGGCCATAGGTTTCGCAGCCGAGGGCATTGGGATGCAGCAAATCAAGGAAGTATTCGGGCAGGTGCGGCACCATTTTGAAGCCGTCGATCAGGCGCACGTTGCGATAGCCCGACGCGATGCGCTCAAGCTCCCGGCAAAAATGGATCAGCACCGGCAGGCGCTCGGGCGCGTCGCCGCGCCAAAGGGGCGTGATGCAGAAAACGGGCATCTCCTCTCCGTATAGCCCGATCAGCGCTTCGTAAAACGCCTCTATATCCGCCATGTCGCCGCAGCCGTACTGGTTGGTGCCAAGCGCCACCATGATCCTCGACGGCTTGTAGCCCTTCATGGGCATCAGCGACCCTTTGTCGTACACGTAGCCGCCGATCCCCTGATTCAGGATGTCCCAGTTCAGCAGGCGGTTAGCAACGCTCACATAGCTCATGGCGGAGCGCAGCGGGCCGAAGCCCTGCGTGATGGAATCGCCCAGCCACAAAACCTTTTCGCCCTTGCAGGGCGGCGCGACCTCCCCGTCCGCCTCAAAGCGCCTAAGCAGCACCGAGGCGTCGCAGGGCAGGTATACGGTCACGCGCTTTTTCCCGGCGGGCAGTTCGAAGCGCAGGCGGCCTTCCCTGTCCAGATCCTTTACGTACCAGATGCGCGCAAGCTGTCCGTCCACCGCAAGCTCAAAGGAATCCTGCGAGCCGGTCCAGATGATCTTATAGTCGAAGGCTGCGTTTTCCGCCTCGGTCACGAACTCCAGCGTCTTTGCGGTGGAGGCCATTGATCGGTCGTACCAGAAATCCATTGCGCTTTTAAAGTACGCCATCTGCGCCCGGGAATACTGAAAGGCCTGGAGCCAGCCGTCCCCGGTCTCCTCAAAAAAGTACGCGCCAAAGTAGAACTTTTCCAGTTCTCTGTTGGTGTATAGCATGCGCTTGCCCTCCTGTGTGTCTCATTTTTAATATTATAGACGAAACGCATTCGAAAAGCAACGGTAAAAGCCGGACGTTTGACACGTTCCCGGCGCTGTGGTATAATCCTACCATTAAAATGAGGAAGAATACCTTTAAGGAGAAAAACATGCGTTCCAGGCGTCTTACGCCATTTTGGCTTGTATTATTGACCGATGTGCTGCTGGCCGGGCTGGGGTTGGTGGTATTTGCGTATTTTCACCATGTGCGGCCCACCCTTTTGCCCTCCGAGGACATCGTGATCGAGCGCCCCACGGCCCAGGCGTACAGCCAGGTCACGGAGCAGCCGACCTTCACCCCCGCGCCCATGGATACCCCCGCGCCGGAGGATGCCGCCCTGACACCCGTGACGCCTACCCCTTCGCCTACTCCCACGCCCGCCCCGGACGCGCCGGGCAGCTTTGCAAACAAATACCGGGACAAATTCATCTCCGGTGAAGCGGTCACGACCCTTGAGGACAACGTTTACACCTACGTCAGCCAGAATCTGAACATCACCGTGACGGCCACCCGCGTGCCCGCTGTTTCAAGCTCCGGCGCGTATGAGACCGGCTGCTACATCACCGATTTCTACGTGCGGGACATCAGCTGTCTTGTAGGCGTGCTGGCAAACGACAAATACGGTACCGGCCAGTACGAGTGGATCTCCGACATGGCGGACCGCTCGAACGCCGTCCTGGCCATCAACGGCGATTTCTTCGGCGCGCGCAAAAACGGCGTAGTGATCCGAAACGGCAAGCTCTACCGCAAAAACCACTCCACCTTCGACGCGTGCGTCATCTACTGGGACGGCACGATGGCCACCTTCGCCCCTAGCCAGTGGGACGCCGAGCGCCTGATCCGGGACGGCGCGTATCAGGCGTGGAGCTTTGGCCCGCGCCTCTTGGACACAAACGGCGAGCCCATGACCAGCTTCAACACCACCAAAGCCGTAAAGGAGCGAAACCCCCGCACCGCCATCGGCTATTTCGAGCCGGGGCACTACTGCTTTGTCACGGTGGACGGGCGCACGACCACCAACCGCGGCCTTACCCTGGAAGCGCTTGCGCAGCTGATGAAGGATCTTGGCTGCAAGGTCGCCTATAATCTTGACGGCGGCGAATCCTCCCAGCTTTGGGCGGAGGGCAAAATGGTCAACAATCCCTATAAGGACGGGCGCAAGATCTCAGACGCGATCGTGCTAAAGGATTTTGTGGAGGAAAAGTAAATGAAAAAGCAAGCTCCAAGCGGCGCGGCGCTTTTGAAGACCCTGCCCGCGCACCTTGCGATCATACTGTCGCTTATGTACCTAGTGCTGTTTGTGATCGACCGCATCAACATCGCCATGGAGTTTATCAATAACGACATCACCAAAACCCTCATGGCCATCCTCGCGCTGCTTGCGATCGCAAATGGAATTATCCTCCTCCTCGCTAACCGCAGGCGCCTCAAAAAGCAGTACGAGAAGCAGGCAAAAAACTCTGCTAAAATGGTGGTCAAACAGCGCAAATCATAATGTCTGGAGGAAGGCCTATGCATTATGACAATCTCCATGCCGTCATTGAAAGATACGAAAACAGCCTTCCGCACCTGTATGGGCGAAGGGAGCGAGACGAGCTTTTTAAATGGCGTGCAATGAAAACCTGGCGCGAGGAATGGTATAAGCCGGAGGGCAGCTTTGCAAGCTTTGCTGACAGGTTTAATGCTGCTCGAAAGGATTTCGGCTGGTTTATGGATGCCAGCCGCATGCATCCAAGCGCTGGCGTGGTCAAGCTTTGGGAGAAGGAACCCGAGAAGGTGGAGCATCTGTTTAAGGATGTGCTGCTGACTCCGAGCAACGGCAGCGCGGAGAGAGCGCAGACGAATATGGATGATTTTTTGAGGGACTACGAGCTGCTGCGCCAAAAATACTATCCCGCAAATTGGGGCTTTAAGCAGGACAGGCATTCCGCTTCTGTGTTTATGGTGCTGAACGAGCCTGATTTTCATTACGTATACCGCGCCAGCGACGCAAACCTGATGGCATCTTACATCGACTTTGAGCGCAGCATCGGCTCTGGCCGCTCCTTCAGCCTGGCCGTCTATTACGACCTGTGCGGCGAAATCGTATCCGCACTCCGGCAGCATCAAAGCTTGCTTGAAAAACATTTCGATTATCTTTCGGCAGAGCACTACCGCGATGAAAGCCTGCATCTGCTGGCCTTTGATCTCATGTATTGTGCGCATACGGCAGGCTTTTATGAGGGCTTGAAAAAGCCTTCCGCGGCAAGAAAAGTCACAGTCGGATCAAAAAAGAACACTGCGGATTTGCAGCTTGAAGCGAAGAAGGCTCAAAGGGAGGCGCTCGAAGCGCATCTGGCCGAGCTGGAAGCCCGCTTTGACGAATATGAGGAGCTGTCCCTGCTGGGGGTGGAGGTCACCTCTGATCCATACGGAACGGGCATTGTCATTTCCCAAAAGGTCAACATGCTCACAGTGCGTTTTGCAGCAAAAGAGGTCACGTTCAAAATCAGCAAAACTCAGCCACGCCGCCCGCGCTTTGAGGATGACGAGGCCGCAGTCGAAATCCTTACGGAATATGGAGAGCTGTATGACGAGATCAAGCGCATCCAACGGCAACTTGCCGAGCTATCGTGAAAATGAACCATCTGCCGCCTTACTCTGTCTAACTTCAGCTAACAGCTAATGGCTGACAGCTAAAAGCTGACAATCAAGGATTTTTCCATTGCCCAGTGACAGATCAGTTAATGAAGGAGTGACCTTTATGTCCAACCTGCCCGTAGCGGCGCTCATTTACGATTTTGACAAGACCCTGTCGCCCCGCGATCAGCAGGAGTACAGCTTTTTGCCGGGCATCAACATGAAGCCGGAGGACTTCTGGAACGAGTGCAGAGAGATCCAGCTCAAGCACGGCATGGACAGCGTGCTTGCCTATATGCTAAACATGAAGCGCAGAAGCGAGGGCACCAAGCTCCTCACCCGCCAAAGCCTTGAGCAGCTGGGGCGCGACGTGGAGTTCTTCCCCGGGGTGGAAAGCTGGTTTGGGCGCATCAACGCCATCGGCCTTGAAAGCGGCGTGCGCGTGGAGCATTACATCATTTCCTCCGGGCTCAAGGAGATCATCGGCGGCTCCCGCATCGCAAAGGAGTTCAAGGCGGTATTCGCCGCGTCCTTCGTCTACGGAGAGGACGGCATCGCCATGTGGCCCTCCACCGCCGTAAACTACACCGAAAAGACCCAGCACCTGTTCCGCATAAACAAAGGCATCCTGGACATGACCAACGACCGGGACCTGAACGGCTTTACCCCCGAGTACAAGCGCCCCGTGCCCTTTGCCAACATGATCTATATCGGCGACGGCCTGACCGACGTCCCCTGCATGAAGATGACCCGCTCCAAGGGCGGCACCTCCATCACCGTCTACGCCGAGGGGCATCACGAGCTGGGCGACAACATGCTTTTGCAGGGAAGGTGCGATTACTGCGTGCCCGCGGACTATACCGCCGGCAGCCCCATCGAGCAGACCGTGTCCCTGCTGCTTAAGCGCATCGCGGCCGTGAACGCCTGCAGCGCCCTGCACGCCCGCCAGGTGGAAACCGCGACCAGGCGCGGCGGCATCCCGGAGTGGCAGCTGCAACTCAATCGTGATAATACGGATCTTGAGAGTTAATCGATTGAAATGAATCGGAGATTCATTTCAATCGGATGGTTGGGTTGACCGAATAGTCGATTTATTCAAAACGACAGTCTGTAGGCGGATGGGGGATAGGATCGCAGTTTTTGCTGAAACTTCTGCGGAAGTTTCGTGCGCTGCGGATTTTGCAAAGCAAAATCCGGGCGCTTGATATAACTGGTCCCGAAGGAGATAACGGATTTGACACTAATACTATGAAAAGTGCGGTATCCGCAAGGGTTTCAGAGATCGGCTATCTGTCATATCAGCCGAGTTTCATTCTTCGCGGATTATTATATGTCAATCCATATCCCTTTACATCACAGTACCCTTTGTTTTATAAAATACACCATTCTGTCAAATGCATCTTTTGCCACCTCGTCTACACGTTCCGAAGCAACAAAGCAATGCTGCATCTGAAGATTCCGTTCCGCCAGAGGATCAACTAAGGCATGTTCCACGTTCGCACTGGTTAATGCAGCGTCCATTTCCCGCATATCTGCGTAATACTCACTGCCCAGCAGGAACGCATCCGGATAGTTTGAATCGACCCACAGGATGTTGTTGTATTTTTGCTTTTCCTCGCGACCCAGGAAGATAGATCCTTTTACATAGTTGCCAACAAGAACTTTGGTTCCCAAAGAAAACTTATCATACACGAGAGGCGCATCATCGAGCACGACTGCCTTGATCT
>CADBNW010000240.1 GCA_902796025.1 uncultured Eubacteriales bacterium | reverse complement strand
GGCCTGCTCTCTCCCGAATCCTTCACCTACAACAACGACGCGCTGAAGGCCGTGGCCTGCGCCGATGAGGACATCGTGGGCGTCGTGACCAACTCCTCCTGCGCCTTCATGGGCCAGAGCGACACCTATCCCCGCCTGCGCTACGTACCCATCGCGCCTCTGACCGGTCCCGAGGGCGTGTGCTACTCTGCTTACGCTGCCTCCGCCACCACGACCTGCTGGATGGTCACTCCGTGGGCGAAGAACCCCGAGCTGTGCTTCCGCGTCGGCGACTTCCAGTTCCAGGAGGAAGGCTATCTGCGCGGCCGCTACGGCCTCGAGGGTGAAAACTGGATGCTGAAGGAAGACTACCTTGCCCTGCATCCCAACGCCGTGCTTGAGAAGCACATCGCGGGCGATCTGGAAGGCAAGTACATCATGCACAACGACATCCGCGACCAGACGGTGAACGCGCTGTACTGGTACGAGCATATGCCCTACTACGCCGGCGAAGTGGACTTCCGCAGCATGTATGTGGCGGACGACGGCGAAGGCCATGTGACCAACTTCGACAACAACGGCACCGTGCGCCAGAACACCTGCACCGGCTGGTATCAGGCTGTGAAGCCCGGCACGGACGTATACGTTCCCAACCTGGCCTACTCCGCGGAGGAGCTGGAAGTACTGGGCAAGTACCAGGCTGACCTGCGCGCCTACGTCAAGGAGCAGCAGACCAAGTACATCATCGGCGACGAATCCGCGCTGAGCGATCCCGAAGCCTTCAAGGCCTACCTGTTCGACAAGCTGGGCCTGCAGGAGGTTCTGGACATCGCAGACGCCGCCTATCAGCGTCAGTACGCGAAATAATCCGCACGCCCCGATAGAAAGGGCCGCGGCAGAACGCCGCGGCCCCTTTTTCATCACAAGCCCCCTGTGCCGGCCTGGCCAGGGGGCTTGTGACTGTATGAAAACTATTCTTATCTTATTTTTTTGCCCGTAAGGCTCAAAAGCCCATTTTCGTCCTTCAGCTCCATAAACACCGCGCGCTCGTCGGGGGTGTGGTTGGGCATGTGAATCGCAAGATACTTTGCGCCGTCCAGCGCAGTAAAGATCATGCCGTGTCCGCCATCCTGGTCGAACAGGGGCGTTTGATCCACGCTCCACTGGCCGTCCAGCCTGCCGTTGTCGCTTCTTGCGCAGCCGATGGCGTAGCCGCTGGGCGAAAGCGTGCTCCAAAACATAAGCAGCGCGCCGTTTTCCGCCCGGTACATATTGGGGCCGTCGGTCACGTAGCCGTTTACCCCGGTCGAATGGCTGACCACCCGCGCCCAGGGCGCCTGGGACGCCGTAAACAGCAGTCTGGGTTCGCCGATGGGCCTGCTCAGATCGTCGCTCAGCCGCACGCAGCGCACCTCGCCGTCGCCGATCTGCACCCACTCGTGGCAGAATACCAGATAGGGCGCCCCGTCCTCCACAAACAGCGTGCCGTCCAGGCACTCCCAGGTATCCGGGGTCAGCGCCCTTTCGCTCCAGGGGCGGAAGGGTCCCTCCGGCCGGTCGGCCTTCAGCACCGCCGTGCCGCGGCATACGCCCTCGTCCTTGAAGGAGGCAAACAGGTAGTATTTGCCCCGGTAGGCGTGCATCTCCGGCGCCCAGAAATTGATTTTTCCCCAATATCCCTCCGGCCGGTCGAAGACGTTGCCAAGGGGCGTCCAGTTCAAAAGGTCCTGGCTAAGGTAGGCGTGGAAGCCTCCCCCCTGCCCCTTCCAGATATCGTGATCGGTGGAGCCGTACAGGTAATATCTGCCGTCTTCCACATACACAAAGGGATCCCGGATCTGTATCTCGTTTAGCTTCATGATTCCACCTCCGCCCCTATTATACATTAGTCCCCGCGCAAAGAAAAGCAAGCGGGAAAAAATTGGCGGGTATTTAAAAAAGGACGGCTTTGCTTATGCAGATTCCTTCCCCCAGATATTGCTTTTGCGCCGGTGATTTGTTAAAATACGGATGAAAAGATAAAATTTAAGCTAAGGGAGGCGCAGGCTGTATGGGCGGATCTTTCGCCACCGGGATGGACAGGTACTTTGACAATCTGTTTTACGTGCTTGAGAACGTGCGCAAAACGCAGTGGAAGAGCATGGAGGAAGCGGCGCGTCTTTTGTGCAGCACGGTAAAGGCGGGGGGCGATATTTTTGCCTTTGGCTGCTCCCACGCGGGGCTGCTGGCGCTGGAAATGTACTATCGCACGGGCGGCATGGCGCTGATCAATCCCATCAAAGCGCCGGGTCTGTGCCTGGACGTGGATCCCGCCACCTTCACCAGCCAGATCGAGCGCTTGCCGGAATACGGAAAGCTGATTTGCGACAACAACCCCATCAAGGCGCAGGACTGCGTGATCGTGCACTCGGTATCCGGCCGGAACACCGTGACGGTGGATTTTACCCTGCGCTGCCGGGAAAAGGGCGCAAAGCTCATCGCGCTTACGAGCCTTGAGGCCGGAAAGCACAACCCCTCCCGCCATCCCTCGGGCAAGCTTTTGTGCGACCTGGGGGACATCGTGATCGACAACTGCGGCTGCGTCGGCGACGGCAGCGTGCAATTGGAGGGACTGACGGAGAAGGTCGGCCCCACGTCCACGGCGGTGGGCGCGGCGATCTTGAACGCGCTTATGGTGCGCTCTGTGGAGCTCATGATGCAGGAAGGGCTTTTGCCCCCCGTGTTCATGAGCGCCAACGTGGAGGGCGGCGACGCTCACAACGAAAAAATGCTGGAAAAATACAAATCTCACATCTACTATATGGGACACAGGAGGTAAGACCATGCTGCTTGATCGCTATAACGAGGCCGTGGATCAGTTGATCGCGAAGGTGCGTTCCACCCAGCGGGAGAACATCATCAAGGGCGGCACCATGATCGCCGAAACCGTAGCCAGCGGTGGCAACGTGTACCTGAGCGCCATCGCCCATCACGTGGAGTACGATTCCATCTACCGGGGCGGCGGCCCGATCTTCTACAAGCACTTCTCCTGGAACATGAACGTGGAAAAGCTGGGGCGTCCCCGCGACCGCAGCGACCTGGACACCACCACCTGGGGCATGGCGGCTTACGCTCTGAAGCTTAGCGACATGCGCCCCGGGGATCTGCTGTTTGTGTCCTCCGTGTCCGGGCGCACGGTGAACGTGGTGGATCTTGCCTACGAGGCCAAAAAAATGGGCATCAAGGTGATCGCCTTTACCTCCATGGAATACACCAAAGCCGTGGAGGCGGTGCATCCCTCGGGGCTCAAGCTGTATGAAATGGTGGATCTGGCGCTTGACAACTGCGCCCCCGCCGCTGAGGCCATGCTGGACGTGGAGGGCATCGAGGCCAAATACGCCGCCGCCAGCGGCATCGCCAGCAACCTCATCATGTGGAGCATGACCAGCGTGGCCGTGGAAAAGCTGCTTGAAATGGGCATCACTCCCGGCATCCTGAAAAGCGCCAACTTCCCCGGCGGCGCGGACTACAACCACACGGTGGTGGAGCCGAACTATCAAAAGCACGGGTGGTAAAGGAGGATACCCCTATGACGCGCCTGTACACGGACAAACTAGACGCAAAATGCGTGGACATCGGGCCGGAAAGCACGCTGCCCTCTCTGCGCACGGTGAACCTTCGGGACGAGGACATGCAAAGCGACCTGCCCGAGGGCGACGGACTGTATCTGAAATACGAATTTTTAAAGAGCATCTTCCCCTATCGCTTTCAGGACAACTATACCCGCGATCTAAACGGCGCTCCGCCCAGGACCGTCGTGCTTGAAAACGAGTATCTGCGCGCCGTCTTCGTGCCGGCGCTTGGCGGAAAGCTTTGGAGCCTGTACGACAAGGAGGCCGGCAAAGAGCTGCTGTTCAAAAATCCCGTGGTCCGGCCTGCGTACCTTGCCACCCGCTCCGCCTGGTGCTCCGGAGGCGTGGAGTGGAACTGCGGCGTGCACGGGCATACGCCCATGACCTGTTCGCCGGTGTTCGCCGCAAAAACGAGCCTGGACGACGGCACGCCCGTGCTGCGCATGTACGAGTTTGAACGCATCCGCGGCGTGGTATACCAGATGGATTTCTTCCTTCCCGAGAATTCGCGTCTGCTCTACGCCAGGATGCGGGTGGTAAACCCCGCCTTTCATGCCACCGCCATGTACTGGTGGAGCAACATCGCCGTGCCCCACGTGGAGGGCGCGCGGGTGGTGGTGCCGGCGGTTTCCGCTTACACGCCCCTAAACGGCATTATGACCACGGTGCCGGTGCCCACCATCCGCTTAAGCGACGTGGTGCAGCGCCTGCCCGCCGAAAACCGCTTTCGCCGCGAAATGGAGGCTTCGGGCGGGGATATCGACATCACCTATCCCGACAGCAACCCGGTATCGGTAGACTATTTCTTCCGCACGGACAAGACCCGGCGCATGTACACCTGCCAGCTCTCGCCCGAGGGCTACGGCCTGTTTCAGGCGTCCACAAAGCGTCTGGTGGGGCGCAAGATCTTCGTCTGGGGCCAGGGCAGCGGCGGCGCGAAGTGGCAGGAGTATCTGAGCGGCGAGGGCTGCGACGGAAAATACTGCGAGATCCAGTGCGGCCTTGCCCACACGCAAAGCGAGCACATCCCCATGCCGCCCCGCACCGCCTGGGAGTGGATGGAGATCTACGGCCCCATGCACGCCGATCCCAAAAAGGTGCACGGAAGCTGGGACGAAGCGCGAAGCGAGGTGGAAAGGGGCATCGACGCCTTTATCAGCGCGCAGGAGCTGGAAAGCCTGCTTGAAAAAACGAAAAACATGGCGCTGTCCCCGGCCGCAGAGCTTCTTAGTTGCGGCTCCGGCTGGGGCGCGCTTGAAAACCTGCGCCGCGAAAAAGCGGGACAGGCGCCCATGTGCCGCCATCTGGACTTTGGCCGCAGCGGTCAGGAGCAAAGCGCCTTTGTCACACTGCTTGAAAAGGGCTCCTTCGGGGAGCAGGACGCCGCTGCAGCGCCCGCAGCCTGGATGAAGCAAAAGGAATGGACGCGCCTGATGCTTGACGCCGTGCAGGGGCCGGACAGCGAAAACTGGTACACCCTTTTGCAGCTTGGCTGCCTGTACCTGTGCGAGCCGGACACCATGCGGGCGGAATACTATATCGATTGCTCCCTTAAGGCCCGCAAAAGCGCCTGGGGCCTGTATGCCCTTGCGGAATTAAAGCGCGTCATGGGAGATGCAAAGGGCTGCGCACTTGCGATGCTTGAGGCTTCGTCCCTTGCGCCGCAGGATCCAAATCTTGCAAAGATGACCGCGCGCCACCTGCATGCCGCGCAAATGTACACAGAGCAGATCCGCTTTGTCAGGGGCTGCGAGGGCGCGATACAGGCGCTGCCCCGCATGCGGCTGTACCTGGCCTTTGCCCTTGCCATGACCGGGGCCGAGGAAGAGGCGCTTACGATTTTGGAAAACGGCGGAGCGTATCTGGAGATACCCGACATTCAGGAGGGCGAGATCTCCTTAAGCGAATTGTGGTACATCATACAGGAAAAGCTGGCCGCAAGGCAGGGCAAGGCCTTTGATCGCGCAAACGCAAAGCCGCCCTACGAGCTGGATTTCAGAATGTTTGCAAAGTAGCATAGTGTTCGCTTACAAGGGATTTCAGCTATGGATCATTTGGAATTTCAGGACAAAATCGCCGTGATCACCGGCGGCGGGCACGGGATCGGCCTGGCTGCGGCGCAGGCCTTCCGCGCCCACGGCGCGCGCGTGCACGTTATCGACCAGCGTCCCGGCGACTGGTTCGTGGGCGACGTTGGCGACAGGCAGACGCTTGAGCGCTTCAGCCGCCAGGTGATCGGGCAAAGCGGGCACGTGGACTATCTCATCAACAACGCGCCGCCGCTTATGAAGGGCATAGATACCTGCGGCTGGGAGGACTTTACCCGCGCCCTCACGGTGGGCGTGACCGCGCCGTTTTACCTTACAAAGCTGCTGCTGCCCCACTTTGCAAGGGGCGCAGCGGTGGTCAACATCTCCTCCTCGCGGGATCGCATGAGCCAGCCCCAGACCGAAAGCTACACCGCGGCCAAGGGCGGCATAAGCGCCCTCACCCACGCGCTGGCCATGAGCCTTGCGGGGCGGGTGCGGGTAAACAGCATCTCCCCCGGCTGGATCAACACCGGCAGCGACGAGATCACCAGCGCGGACGCGCTGCAGCAGCCCACAGGCCGCGTTGGAACGCCCCGGGACATCGTGGAAATGATCTTATTTCTCTGCTCGGACAGGGCGGGCTTCATCACAGGAGAAAACATCACCATCGATGGCGGCATGACCCGCCTTATGATCTATCACGCAGAGCACGGCTGGAGCTATCGCGCGCCGGGCGACACAAAGGGAGAGGACGCATGAGCGACATTATGGAAGTAATGCGCGCGCGCCACAGCGTGCGCCAGTATCTTGAAAAGCCCATTCCGGCAGAGCTCCGCGCGGAGCTGGACGCCTGCGCCTGCGAGCTGAACGCAAAAAGCGGGCTGAACATTCAAATCTTTTACGACGAGCCCCAGTGCTTTTCCAGCCGCATGGCGCACTATGGCCGCTTTGAAAACTGCAAAAACTATATCTGCATGGTGGGAAAAAACGAGCCGGAGCTGGACGAAAAATGCGGCTACTACGGCGAAATGCTGGTGCTTAAGGCGCAGCAGCTGGGCTTGAATACCTGCTGGGCCGCCCTCACCCACGGAAAGAGCATGGCCGCGATCGCCCCGAGCGAAAAGGAAGCCATCGTGATCGCCCTGGGCTTTGGAAAGACCCAGGGCGCGCCGCGCAAAAGCAAAAAGGCGGAGGACGTCAGCAACCTAAGCCCCGACGCGCCCGACTGGTTCAAGCGGGGCGTGGAGGCGGCGCTGCTTGCGCCGACCGCTGTAAATCAGCAAAAATTCTCTTTGAAATTGAATGGAAACACGGTAACAGCCCGCCATCCGCTGCTTGGCCCCTGCCTGAAGATCGATCTTGGCATCATCAAATGCCATTTTGAACTGGGCGCAGGAAAGGAAAACTTTATCTGGGGGTAGGGTAACGCCCCAGGCGCGCACTGCGGATCAGTCCTTGATGCGCGGTGCGCCTTTTTTTGCCCGGCAAAAGGCACACGGCATAGAGGACATAGTAGAGGATCGCGGTATTGTTGGTGCTGAAGAAAATCATTTCGCCCATCGACACGATAAAGGGCAGCAGGAACAGACTGAGCTTTCGCTTGTCCATGTGCCTTAGCAATACGATGTACGGCACAAAAAACAGTATGGTGCCCACGATGCCCAAATCGCCAAGCAGGGCGATGATCAGGTTGCCGGGCTCGATGGAGAGCTCAAACGACAATACAAACGATTTCCCCGCGCTGTTTTGGGGCACCATAAAGCCGGAGCCAAAGAGCGGGTGCGCATGGAACTTTTCCATGTATCTGGCGATCTGTCCCTCGCGCGAATAAAACAGCTCGCCCACCGAGCGGCCCTTGTAGATAAAGTCTATCACGCTGTCGCCAAAGCCAAAGATGATCAATGCGGCGATGCCCATAAAGGACAGCAAAATGGTGAGCGTTTTCTTCCAGCCGCGCTTCATGACAAACAGCGTAAAGGCGATGAACGAAAGCACCATGGAGATCACGCCCGTGCGCGACAGGGAAAGCACGCCCTGCACGGCGGCCAGCAGCAAAAACACCGTGCGCCCGCTTTCGCGCCGCTCCTGCATGAGGTACAGATTCAGCGTAAAGCAGATGCTGGCGATGACGCCCATCATGTTGGGATGGTTCAGCAGCCCCTGATAGCCCCGGCCATTTCTGAGATAGGCGATGCCAAGCGCCCAGGAAAGGGGCGAAAGCAGCAAAATGAGGTTGAGATACCAGCACATGTGGGCAGTCCAGTCCACCCTGTCGCAGGCAAGCACGCCCACGATGACCGCACTCAACACAAACGCCCAGGAAAACACCTTAAACGCGCTGGTCACGGGATAGCCGCTGTTGAAAAGGCCGATAAAGATGATGTACAGCGAAAGCCCCGCGATCAACAGCAGAAAGCGCCGCGCAAGGCGCTGCCTGGGCCAGGGATTAGTCAAAACGATGTACAGGGAAAGCCCCAGCAGCAGCGCCCATTTGACGATAGCGTAATTTTCGTAGGTGGCCGCAAAGCCGGTGCTAAGGGGCGTTCTCATGGCGATGAAGATCAGCGCCTTCACCGCGCCGCCCCGCTTCCTTTGCCATACCAGCATGTAAAGCGCAAGCAGTATGCTGGAGGCGATCAGCATAAAGGTGTTTGGCAGGCTTAACAGCAGCATCAGCGCGATCACCAGCTTTTCGTAGGTGATCGTGACTATCCCCTGTCGCCATCCGCTATGCGTCATTTTGTTTAGCAACGTCCTTTCTGCCCGGAAGCCTGTGCCCTGTGCGCAGGGCGCTTTGAAAATTTTTTAATCCAGGAAGCTGGCCGGCAGCTCGCCCGTCAGCGTGACGATCGCAACGCGCGGGGGGTTGTTCAGCCGCCCGCCGAGGATCGTGGCGGGGTTGTTGCCCAGCCCCTGCGTGGTGTAGACGATGGTGCCGCCCACGCTGCGCTGTCCCTGCACGTAGCTTTCGTCCGGGAACCAGCCGTAGCGCGGCAGGATATTGGACTGCACGTACAGCGTGCCGATCAGGGGCAGCTTCCATTCGCCGCCGCAGTAATGTCCGGCAAACACCAGATCCGGCGCGGCGAACTGGTTCTTTTTCTCCTCCGCGCTCAGGGCCTCCTGCGCCACGATCAATTGCGAGTCGCTTGGCACCTCGTGGGACAAAACGCAGATCAGATCGTCCGTCGCCACCTGGCTGATCATGCTTTGGGTTTTGAAAAGCTGGTTTCTGCGGTAGGTGGTAAGGGGAAGCGTCGTGCGGCTGCGGGTGATGCCCTCAAGGTAGCTTTCGTTTTGCTGCTCCAGCTCGTCCTTGTAGGATTCAAGCGCGCTTGTCACGTTCAAATTCAGCACGGTGTCCGGCATAAGCCACATGGCGGAGGTGCCCTTGGCGACGCGCTGGGGCGTATCCAGATAGATCGCGCCCCGCTCTATCGCCCCCAGCACCCAGTCCGCAAGCACCATTTCGCTGAGGGTTAACTCCTGATCCTCGATGTCCCGGGGCTCCTGGAGGATCGGCGCGGGATCGGAATCCCCCGCGATAAAGTAGATCGGCTTGCGCGTGCCAAGCTGGTCAAGCAGGGCGTAGAAGGCGTCGGTATTCCCGTTTCTGCCCACCATGTCGCCCAGGATCAGCACGCAATTGTAGGTTTCGTTTGAAAGCCTTCGCATGAGCGTGGACTGATTCTGGCCAAAGGAGCGGCCGTTCAGGTCTGAAATGACGAGGATCTTATAGCCCTCAAAGTCGCCGGGCAGGCCGGTCACCACGATCTGCTCGTGCTCCACGCCCACGGAGCGGTTGTTCAGGATGATGGTGATCAG
>CADBNW010000239.1 GCA_902796025.1 uncultured Eubacteriales bacterium | reverse complement strand
TCGCGCACGCGCTGGGTGATGCCGCAAACGCCCAGGATCGCGGTCTGCGGGGGATTGATCACGGGGGTGAACATTTCAACGCCCGTGGAGCCGAGGTTAGACACGGTGAAGGAGCCGCCGCTTAGCAGGTCGGGGCTGATCGCGCCGGAGCGGGCGGCCTCGGCCAGGGTCTTTACCTCTTTGCTGATCTCAAGCAGGCTCTTTTCGTCCGCGTTGAAGATCGTGGGCACCATGAGGCCTCTGGGGGTGTCCACCGCGACGCCAAGGTTTACGTGCTTGAAGCGGCGGATGGTGGTGTCGTCGATCATGTTGGCGTTCAGGTCCGGGAACTCGAGCAGGGTCCTGGACACGGCGTAGAGCACCATGTCGCCAAGGGTGATGCCGCCAACGTCTCCGCCGGCCGCCTTGCACTCCTTGCGGAAGGCCTGGATGGAGCTGGCGTCGAAGGAGTGATGGTTGGTCAGCTGCGCCATATTGTGCAGGCTGTTCATCATGCTCTTTGCGATGGCCTTGCGGATGCCGGAGAACTTCACGTCCTCGTACTCCTGCGCGGGGACCGCGGCATCGGCGGGGGCGGCGGCAGGCTGCTGCACGGGCGCCTCGGCCTCATGCGGCATGCCGGTCTCCATCAGCTTGCGCACGTCGCGCTCGATCACGCGGCCGTTGGGGCCGGTGGGCTCGGCATAGGCGGGATCCACGCCCGCCTTCTCGGCAAGGGTCCTCGCGCGGGGAGAGACCTTCAGTCCCTCGCCCTCTTTGCGGGTGACCTCGGGGGCGGCCTTCGGGGCCTCCTCAGCCTTGGGGGCCTCGGCCTTTGCTTCCTCGGCCTTGGGCGCTTGTGCGGGGGCCGCGCCGCCGGGGATCAGATCGTCGTAGCTTTCGCCCTTTTGGCCGATGGCGCAGACGTTGGTAAAGCAGGGCACCTCGTCGCCGTCGTTAAAGAAGATGGCGAGGATCTCGCCCTCCTCGGTGCTTTCGCACTCGAAGGAGGCCTTGTCCGTCTCGTAGGTGTAAAGGATGTCGCCGACCTTCACCTGATCGCCAACCTTTTTGAGCCATTTGCCGATGATGCAGGATTCAACTGTGATGCCCGCCTTCGGCATGATAACCGCTTTTGCCATAGTAAATCAGTCCTCCTTGACCAGTGTTTCAAGCAGATACTTTTCGGCCTCGCTGTTCCACAGGCCGTTGGTTTTCTGGGTAAGCTCGTGGAGCTTTGCAAACAGGGGATCGGTCTTGCCCTTCTCCTCAAAATCGTCGATGGCGGTCAGCGGCATGCGGATGTGGGTGTAGATCAGCTTTTTGCCGCCGGGGATCTTGGGAAGATTGAGGGTGGTGTCGATGACCGCGTCGATGCCGCCGATGTGGGTGACCAGCGCCGCAGGGGTGAGCTTTCCTTCGCTCATCATCTGAAGGCACTCCGCCATGTCCTGGGTGTTGCCGCCGGAGGTTCCGCACACGTGGGTGGAGGCGTAGTGCACGTTATAGAAGTTCAACTTGGCGTAGAAGTCCTTGCGGCCGGGGCCCGCGAAGAAGTTGAGACAGCCGTCCGCGCCCAAAATGGCGTCCGCCTGCTCCACCACTGGGGTCACAGGGGCAAAGCACACCACATCGTCGTATCCGGTGCCGCCGGTATACTTCATCAGCTCCGCGACGGGATCGTCAAACTTGCCGGTATTGACGTAATGCAGCTCCACGCCCTGACGCGCCGCCTCCTCCACCGTGTGGATGGACGCCGCGCGGTCCAGACGGGACTGGTCGATGTCCGTCAGCACCAGCAGGGAGGGGCGACGGTCGGTGTGCAAAATGTAGTCGATGGCCGCCATGCCCATCGGGCCAACGGAGGCCAGCATGGCCATTTTGCCCTTTTCCTTGATGCCCATAAAGTGCTCGTACACGCCGTTTTTGGTGTGATACATCGCCTTGAAGGTGCCGGCCACGCAGGACAGCGGCTCAGACAGCGAAGCGCCAAAATAGTTGTCCGCGTTGTAGGGCAGAATGCAGCCGCACTCCATGAACTCGTTGGGGATGATGACGCAGGTCGCGTCGCCGCCCAGGGTTTTATAGCTGTAGCCGGGGGCCCACATGGTGCCCTTGTAATTGATGTTCGGCTGAATGGCAAAGCGCATGCCCTCTTTGTATTCGCTCTGCCACTTTTTGCCGACCTTGATGATTTCGCCGCAGAACTCGTGTCCCATGATAGTGGGGTTTTCCGCCACGTCCTTGGGCACGCGCTTGTGCTCCACGCCCTGCATGGCGCACTTGTAGGTGGACATGCAGATGGAGTCGCAGATGACCCTGGCCAGAATCTGATCCTCACCCAGCTCCGGCAAATCGAAGCTTTCGAGCCGTAGGTCTTCTTTTCCGTACAGTCTTACCGCTGTGGTCTTCATGATCAGTCCTCCCTTATTTCGCTTTTCACCAGCCGCCACGCCGCGTCCACCAGATGGGCAAACATGGGATCGGCCAGTTCCTTGCAGATAAAGCTCTGCCTGGATGAATTGATGTCCTCGCCGGAGATCTGCGTAAAGCCGTACTTGTCGCTAAGCGCCATCAGCCTTTCAAGCTGCGCGCGGCTATTGCGGCTGGGCATAAAGGTAATGCCCTTTACTCCGGCCTTGGAGAGGTAGCAAAGCAGCTCCTCCAGATAATCGTCCTCAAACTTCTGGGCCTTTTTGTCGCCGGTCACGCTGTCGCCTACGTCGCCAAGATAAGCATAGCACAGGGTCGCGCCGATGTCGTTTGCAAAGGCGACGGCTTCGTCAAGCGTCATCATTTCGTCGTCTGCCGGGATGTAGGTGCGCGCGTTCAATTCGCTCTTCATGACGCCCAGCAGGTCGTAGGCAAAGTGCTCGCTGGATACGTCCCTCAAGCGCTCGCAGATCTTTTCGGAGGGCTGGATCTTGAGCTCGTTTTTCAGAAAATCCAGCACGTTCTCCCTGCCGACCTTTTCGATCAGACGAAGGCTCAGCGCGTACAGCAGGTGGCGCTCGGTCACCGTGCCGCCCTGGGCAAAGAGGCTAAGCGGCAAAACGTCCCTGTCAAAGTCCAGCTCGATCCCGTAGGGGCGCATGATGCCGTTGATCTTGTCCACCATTTTGCGGTTTCGCAGGTTGCGCTTTTCGGCCAGCGCGTGCAAACGCGCCTGCGCCTTGTCAAAGCTTTCACAGGGCACGGAATGGAAAGCCATGTACGCCGCGCCTGCCTGGTCGGGGTGGTTGGTGCGCCTGTCGGCAAAGGGCGTATCCTTTAGCGATACCCGCGCCTCGAAGCCGCAGGTGGTGCCCATGCCCGCGATCTTGCCCGCTTCGCGGAACTCCCTTGCCCCGGCGATGGAGTCGTGATCCATGATGCCGCAGGTCAAAAGCCCCTCGGCCCGCGCAAAGTACACCGCGGCGGTGGGGGAGTAGGGCGAAAAGGAATAGGTGGTGTGGATGTGGTTGTTGGCGTACTGGGGACGGGGCGCGGGCTTTTCGCTCTCCGAAGCGATCACGCGCTTCAGGTTTTCAAGCCGCTCCTGCGCCGTATCCGCGTTCAGAAGCGCCAGGATCTCGTGCTTGTCCATCGGCGTCATCCCTTCTTAATTCAGCATTACCTGTCCGCCCGTCACGGGGATGGCCTGGCCGGTCTCGTACTTCTGCTCCACGCAGTAGGTGAGGGCCAGCGCCACGTCGCTGGGCAGGCAGCCGCGCTTGATGGGGCTCTTGGACAGGTAGTAGGCCCTGACGTCCTCCACGGTCTTCGCGCCCGGCACCTTGCCCGCGTTCAGGTACTGCACGAACAGGCCCTTGACCGGATCGCTCCACAGCGGCCCGTCGTAGTAGTTGCCGGGGCAGATGGAGTTGAC
>CADBNW010000238.1 GCA_902796025.1 uncultured Eubacteriales bacterium | reverse complement strand
TATCGGCGGCGCAGCGGAGACCTTCCTGGGCAAGAACAAGGCCAAGAGCGCGGAGGGCAAGCTGCTCAACATCACCCGCATCACTGCCGCGGTGTTTGTTGTGCTTGCGATACTGGCTACCTGGCTGAGCTCCCGCACTTATACCGTTACCTATTACGACGAAAATGGCCAGGAGTATTTCCCGCATGTCGCCAATGAGGTCGCTATGGAGCAGTTTCGTGCTCAGCTTGGCGGCACCACCTCCACCGCGACTTATGAGGACGTTTATCAGCAGTTCGTGGCCAGCGGCGCAAGCTCCAACCCCGTCATGACGGAAGAAGAGGTCCGCGCCTTCCTGCGCCAGAAGACCGCCTACGCCAAGGGCGCTGAGATCCCCAACCAGCCCACGCCCGCCAAGACCGGCTACACCGGCAAATGGGTGATCGCCGAAAAGGCTGAGGACGGCACGCTTACCGCCACCGACAAGGTCCTGCCCGAAAAGATGGGCCGCACCAACTACACGGTGGTTCCCCAGTACACGATCAACAGCTACACTCTGCGCATCGTGGACAACGGCATCATCGAGGAGCCTGCCGCCGAGCCTGCCGAGGCTCAGGGCACAAGCGAAGAAGCAGTGCAGCCCGAGGCGACTGCGGCTCCCGAAGCCGAGGCGACTGCAGCACCCGAAGCAGAGGCGACTGCGGCTCCCGAAACCGAGACTGCCGAAACTGCCGAGCCCGCCAAGGAAGACAACGTGATCTTCGAGATCACCGCCAACTACGGCGAGACCATCGACTACGGCGACAAGGGCACTCTCCCTGAGGTCCAGGACTACTACGTGTTCTACTCCACCAGCGCCACGGCTGTTGCGGACGGCAACATCTACAAGATCAAGCTGCCCGAGACCATGCCCGCCGCTGCTTCCGCGGGTGGGACCACCACCTATTATGTCAGCTACGCCCATGGCAACTTCGTCAGCTACTTCGTAGAGCAGAACGTCTACGACGAGCAGACGGTCGAGCAGAAGGACGAAGAGGGCAACGCGGTGCTGGACGAAAACGGCAACCCCGTTACCACCACTGAGCGCGTAGCGCGCGTTGACGAAAACGGCAACAACGTGACCGAAGAGATCGAGCTCTTCCCCGACCTCTACAACAACATCATGGCGTCCCTGAGCTCCCAGTGGGAGAGCCAGTATGCCAGCTCCTTCGATCAGAGCACGCCCGAAGGCCTGCAGGAATACCTGAATGCCTATATGGAGGCCATGAGCGAGACCGGCGTCATCGGCGCCAGCGCTTCCCGGGCATACAACAGCATGATCGAGCAGTACACCGCTAACGATCAGCTGGATGCGCTGCGTACCTTCGTGACCTACGGCGAGCCCGTGAACGCGATGAACGTGCCCAGCAGGACCGGTTACATCGGCGTGTGGGAGCCCGCGGTACCCGAGACCATGGGCAGCGAGCGCCTTGAGCTGCACGCGAAGTACTACAAGGACGTGACCCTGACCGTGATCGACGACGGCGTAAACGGCGAGAAGATCCCCGCTGACGAGCCCGCTGCCGAGACTGAGACCCAGCCCGAAGCGACTGCCGAGCCCACTGAAAACACTGAGGCCCAGCCCGAGGCGACCGCAGCGCCCACTGAGAACACCGATGCTCAGCCCGAGGCGACTGTGGAACCCACCGAGACCGAGAATACCGAAACCGCTGCGACCGAAGAACCCGCCGCTGAAGAGGAAAAGCACAATGTGATCTTCACCTACTCCGGCGCTGGCCGCACGATCGAATATAACGGCCTTGCGCTTCCCGAAGCGCCCGAAGGCTACACCGTAAAGTGGAGCCAGGATCTGCCCGAAGTGGTGCCCGAGGAAGACACCGTGATCAGCGTGGTCTACGAGGAAATCACCGAGACCGATGGCGACGCTGAAGCTGCGGCTGCCGCTACTTCCAGCGAAGCCAACTAAACAAAAAAGACAAAACAAACGGCATGCAGTGAAAATACTGCATGCCGTTTGTACGTTGTAAGCAGTAAGGAGAAATACTTGGAACAAAAAATACTGGAGGCCATCGCTAAGGCAAAACGGGCCCTTTCTGTAAGCGAGCTTGGTCAAAGAACGCTTCTTACAGCGCCAGAGGTCCGTAAAGCCCTGGAGAACCTGATCGCAAAGGGGGAGGTGCTTACCTCCCGCAGCGGCAAATATACCACGGCCAAGCTGATGAAGCTGATTTTGTGCCGCGCGCGCGTAAGCGCGTACCGCCTGGCCTTTGCCCGACCCATGGACGGCAGCGCGGAGCTGTACCTCGATATGCCGGACGAGCAAGCCTTTGACGGGGATACCGTCCTTGTTCGCGAAACGCAGGGCGGCGAACGGCGAAGGGGCGAGCTTGTGCGGGTGGTGCAGCGCGCACACAGCGTGATCACCGGCACGCTCTATATCGAGCAGCCGCATCCTGTAAAACGCCATGGGCGCGCCAAGGGCAGACCGCGCTACGTGCCTCAGCCAAGATGCGTAGCTCTGCTAAGCGATCCGCGCCTGCCCGCGCAGGCGGAGGTACGGGAGGGCTGCGGGGACGCGCAAAGCGGCGATCTGTGCGCCTTTGAGGTCGTCTCCTGGCCGCGCAGGGATGGTTTTATGGCGGTAAAGCTGAAGCATTCCCTTGGCAGAGACAGCGACCTCACGGCGCATCTGCTGGCGCTGGAAGCGGAGCACGGCATCGAGGAGGAGTTTTCACCCGAAACCCTGGAGGAGGCCGCACTGCTTGGCAGCGATCCCGATCCGGCGGACATCGAAGGGCGGCTCGACCTGAGAAGCGAAACGATCTTCACCATCGACGGCGCGGACGCGCAGGATTTTGACGATGCCGTGTCGCTTAAGCTTTTAGACGACGGCTGGGAGCTTGGCGTCCACATCGCGGACGTGAGCTCTTACGTAAAGCCCCACAGCGCCCTGGACGCGGACGCGCGAAAGCGCGGGACCAGCGTCTACCTTCCCGGGCGCACGATCCCCATGCTGCCGGAAAAGCTTTGCAACTGCCTTTGCTCGCTGATGCCCGGGCGCGACCGGCTGACGCTCTCCGCCATTATGCGCTTTGACGCGCAGCTTCGGCAAACTCATCTCGACATCCGTCCCTCCGTCATCCGCTCTAAAGCAAGGCTCACCTACGACGACGTAAACGAGCTGCTCGCCGGCCGCCCAAACACGGTGCCGGAGGCCCTGCACGAGGTCTTAAAGCGCATGAACGAGCTGGCTGGGCGCATGAAGGCGCTGCGCGTAAAACAAGGCTCCTTGGAGCTGGATGTGCCGGAGCCGCAGTTCACACTGGACGAAAGTGGCTTTCCCTCATCCATGGGCGTTCGCGCAAGAGGGGAGGCCCAAAGCCTGATCGAGGAATTCATGCTGGCGGCCAACCGCGCCATCGCGGCCCACGCCAGGCAAACGGAGCTGCCCTTTCCCTACCGCGTGCACGAAAGTCCGGACAGTGAGAAGCTGGAGACTATGGAGAACACTTTGGAGGCGCTGGGAAGGCCGATCAGCGTCGGTAAAAAGCCCACGCAGATGCGCCTGCAGCAGCTGCTTGGGGCATTTGAGGGCACAGCGCAAAGCGCCATCGTGTCCCAGTTGGTGCTGCGCTCCATGAGCAAGGCGCGCTACAGCGAAAAGCCCCTTGGCCACTACGGCCTGGCCTTCAAGGACTACTGCCATTTTACCTCGCCCATCCGGCGCTATCCGGATCTGCTTGCGCACCGCATGCTGCATATGCAAATGCAAACTTCCATCTCAGAGGAGCAGGCGCTAAAGCTCACTTCATCCATGCACACGCTGACTGATGAAGCAAGCCTTTGTGAGGAAGCAGCCGCGCAGTGCGAGCGGGACGCAGACAAGCTGATGTGTGCGGCGTACCTGTCCAAATACGGAAGCAAAGTGATGAACGCCACCATCACCCGCTTCCTGAAACGAGGCGCGCTTGTGAGCCTGGACAACGCCTGCGAGGGCCTGATCCCCTTCAAATACATGGACGACGTCTACTCCATGGACGACGAATGCGTTCTGATGAAGGGCCGCATGAGCGGCCGGATCGTGCGCCTTGGCGAGCGCGTAAGGGTAAAATGCGTCGAGGCCGACATCTTCACCGGCAGCATAACCTTCCGCCTGCTCGGCCCCAAAGACAAAAAATAGCCTTTAAAAACAAAAAAAGGAGCCTTTGCACAAATACAAAAGCTCCAAGGTGGTTTGGAGGGGCCGCAGCCCCTCCAATTTAATCCGCAGGGGCAGCTCCGCCGCCCCGAGGACAGCGATTTTTATGCAGGGAGCGCAGCGAAGCGAAGACGACCGGAACAAATAATCGCCACCTTACAGTTTTTGCGCCCGGAAATCTCCGCAGAGATTTCAGCAAAAACTGCTTTCCTCTTGCCCGCGCTTTCAATCCATGGCGTTTAGACCAAACTCAAACGAGGGCAACCTAACCAACCGATTGAAATGAATCAAAGATTCATTTCAATCGAATTACATCATGCTGCGGTAGAGCTTTTCGATCTCTTCCACGCTGGTGTCGCGGGGGTTGCCGGGGCGGCAGGCGTCGGCATAGGCGGATTCGGACAGGAAGCGCACGTCCTCGTCCTTCAGAATGCCCTTGAGGTCGGCGGGGATGCCCACGTCCTTGGACAGCTGCTTCACGGCGCAGATCGCGGCCTTGGCGGCGGCAGCGTCATCCATGCGCTCCAGCCCGTCAACGCCCATGGCCTGGGCGATGGCACGGTAGCGGGCGCCCGCTACGGGTGCGTTGTATTCAAGGCCCAGGGGCAGCAAGATCGCGCAGGCCACGCCGTGGGGGGTGTCGTACAGGGCGCTCAGGCCGTGTGCCATGGAGTGCACGATGCCAAGGCCCACGTTGGAAAAGCCCATGCCCGCGATGTACTGGCCAAGCGCCATGCCCTCGCGGCCATCGGGATCGTTCATCACCGCGGCGCGCAGGGAGTGGCTGATCAGGCGGATCGCCTCAAGATGGAACATATCGCTGATGGCGCAATGTCCCTTGGTGATGTAGCCCTCGATCGCGTGGGTCAGGGCGTCCATGCCAGTCGCGGCGGTAAGGCCCTTGGGCATGGTGCTCATCATGTCGGGATCCACAACGGCGATCTCGGGAATGTCGTTTACGTCCACGCACACGAACTTGCGCTTTTTCTCTACGTCGGTGATGACGTAATTGATCGTGACCTCAGCTGCGGTGCCGGCGGTGGTGGGCACGGCGATGGTGAATACCGCGTGCTTCTTGGTGGGCGCTACGCCTTCAAGGGAGCGAACGTCCGCAAACTCGGGGTTGTTGATGATGATGCCGATGGCCTTGGAGGTGTCCATAGAGGAGCCGCCGCCGATGGCCACGATGCAGTCCGCGCCGGCGGCCTTGAACGCCGCTACGCCGTTTTGCACGTTTTCGATGGTGGGATTGGGCTTGATGTCGGAATAAATGCTGTAGGCAAAGCCCGCCTTGTCCATGAGGTCGGTGACCTTTTTGGTTACGCCAAATTTGATCAGATCGGGATCGCTGGCGACGAAAGCCTTTTTGCAGCCGCGGGCGGTGAGCTCGGGCACGATGTTTTCGATGGCGCCGTGTCCATGGTAGGAGATGGGATTGAGCACGATGCGATCAGCCATAACGGTTAGCCTCCTGTAAGAGTAAGTGTGGTTTGTTTTTGACGCGGACAAGGTCTTTTTCATTGCCCGCCAAATGCATTATAGCAGCAAAACGCCGCTGTTTGCTATGGTAATTTGGTTATTTTGATATTAGCTTGCGGCAACTTTGCTTTACGTGACCGTCAAAAAAAGCTGTTACCAATCCAAAAAACTCCGGGGTGTTTTGGAGGGCCGCAGCCCTCCAACTTCAATCCGCAGGGGCGGCTTTGCCGCCCCGAGGACGGCGATTTTTGTGCATGGGCGCGGCACGGTAGTGAATGAAAGCCCAGTGGGCTTTCAGAGCCGTGGCGCGTTACGTAAAAGCGAAGCGGAGACGACCGGAACAAATAATCG
>CADBNW010000237.1 GCA_902796025.1 uncultured Eubacteriales bacterium | reverse complement strand
TACCAGTCGGCGCCCTTGAGGATGATCTGGGCGATGTTGGCGTAGGTCTCGACGTTGTTCAGGATGGAGGGCTTTTGGAACAGGCCCTTTACCGCCGGGAACGGAGGACGGGGACGGGGCTCGCCGCGCTTGCCCTCGATGGAGTTCATAAGGGCGGTCTCTTCGCCGCAGACGAACGCGCCGGCGCCAAGGCGGATGTGGATGTCGAAGTTGAAGCCGGTGCCGAAGATGTTCTCGCCCAGCAGGCCGTACTCGTGCGCCTGCTCGATGGCGATCTCAAGGCGCTTGACCGCGATGGGGTACTCGGCGCGGACGTAGATGTAACCCTCGTCAGAGCCGATGCAGTAGCCCGCGATGGCCATAGCCTCCAGCACGCAGTGGGGATCGCCCTCCAGCACGCTTCGATCCATGAAAGCGCCGGGGTCGCCCTCGTCGGCGTTGCAGCAGACATACTTTTTGCCCTTGGAGCCCATGGCGAACTTCCACTTGAGGCCGGTGGGGAAGCCAGCGCCGCCGCGGCCTCTGAGGCCGGAGGCCAGGATCTCTTCCTGCACCTGCTGGGGAGTCATTTCGGTGAGTACCTTGGCCAGGGCCTTGTAGCCGTCAAAGGCGATGTACTCGTCGATGTTCTCGGGATCGATAACGCCGCAGTTGCGCAGAACCACGCGCTTTTGCTTCTGATAGAAGTTGATCTCGTCCAGAGGCTTGATCTCCTTGGAGGAATCCTCGTCCTTGTACAGAAGGCGGGTGACCACGCGGCCCTTGATCAGGTGCTCGGACACGATCTCGTCGATGTCCTCAAGCTTGACGTGGCTGTAAAACGCGCCTTCGGGATAAATGATGACCACGGGGCCAGCCGCGCACAGACCGAAGCAGCCCGTGCGGACGAGCTTTACTTCCTTTTCGAGACCGTTTGCCTGAAGCAGCTCCTCAAAGCGGGAGAAAAGCTTCATGGATCCGGAAGAGGAACAGCCGGTACCGCCGCAGACCAGAATAGTGGAACGGAAAAGCTCCATATCGTCTACCTCCTATCTTATTCGGCGCTGCCGATGGTGTATTCCGCCACGGGCTGGCCGTTGACAACGTGCTCGGCCACGATGCGGGGCACCATGTCGGGCTTTACGTTGACGTAAGTAACCTTTTCTTTGCCGGGGGTGGTGATCTCAACGATGGGCTCGTAGCGGCACATGCCGATGCAGCCGGTCTGCGCGACGGTGACGTCCAGCAGATTGCGCTTGCCGATCTCGTCCACGAACGCGTTCATCACGGGACGGGCGCCGGCGGCGATACCGCAGGTGGCCATGCCCACGACGATGCGGGTGCCTTCGCTTTCGCGGCGAAGGTTTACTTTGCTCAGCGTTGCCTGACGGATCTTTTCCAGATCAGCTATTGATTTCATATTGAAGCCTCCTGACAGCTTTTTAGTTTGGTGAAGCAGCCTCTTGTATGCCCTCGGTGATGTAATCGCGGATCCAGGCCAGGACCTCCGGGGTGTTGAGCGGAACGTCCGGGCCAAGCATTTTGCGAACCTCGTCGGTATCGAACGAAAACTCATTTTGGTCCACGGCGTAGAGGAGCTTGAATTCGATGCCCTCGGGCGTGCCGTTGATCAGCGAAAGCATGGTTTCGCCCAGGCTGCCCATGGGGGGCAGATCCACGTGGGACGCCTTGAAGCCCAGGGTCAGCACCGTGCCCTTGCCCGGCTCGCTTTGGATATCGAAGGAGCCCTCGCACATTTCGCACAGCTGCATGATCATGGGGATGCCAAGCCCTACCTTGCGCGTTTTGCGCGTGGTGGTAAAGGGACTGGTGACCTTTGAAAGCAGCTCCTTGCTCATGCCGCAGCCGTCGTCGCTTATCGTGATGGTAAGCGTGTCACCCGCGGTATCGAGGCGCAGGGTGATGACGATGTGCTTTGCGCCCGCCGTTACGGAGTTTTGCGTAAGGTCGAGGATGTAGAGGCTTATTTCGTTCATTGCGCCTGACGGTATTTGTCAAGGATGCCGGGGATCTGATCCGGCGTCAGCCTGCCGTAAACGTCGTCGTTGATCATCATAACGGGAGCAAGACCGCACGCGCCCAGGCAACGGGTATCCTTGATGGTGAAAAGGCCGTCCTTGCTGGTTTTGCCGACCTTGGTATCCAGCTCCTTGCACACGCGCTCCAGAACGTTCTTGGAGCCCTTTACATAGCACGCGGTACCCAGGCATACGCCGATGATGTATTCACCCCTGGGTTCCAGGGCGAACTGGGAATAGAAGGTGGCGACTCCGTAAACGTCGCTCAGCGTTGTGCCTAACCCCTCCGCGATGCGGATCTGCACATCCTTGGGTACATGGCCGAAAATATCCTGCGCGGCCTGCAGCGTGCGCATGACGGCGCCGCTCTGACCTTTATTGGTACGGATAACCTCGTCCAGCCTGTCGTACTTGTCCTGACTAATAGGCATAGTCAAACCTCCCTAATAGAATCGAATTGCATAAAAACGCCTGACACAGTACACAACTTGTCAGGCTTGATTATACCATAGCTTTATTTGAATTGCAGTATCCTATAAATATTTAACAAATTCCCGTTCTAATTGTTAGCAAAGGCTAACAATTAGAAACACCATCGGACCGGCAGGGGAAGGGAAGGCTGGAAGCGGGCGGGCGCATAGCGCAAAGGGCTTTGGGATGGATGCGATCAAAGCGCCGATGCTTTATTTAAGAGGAAATAACAGAAAAGAGTCCGCGCAAAACGGATCGGTGCTTCCGCGAAGGGGCTGAAATTCCCATGAAAAGACTAATGTTACGGCAATTCACAAAGAATGAAATATAATTGCAATAAATTTGTAGCAGTATCTTGACTAATTGGAAAGTTTAGGCTATAATAACCCTATACTGTTCAGACAGCAAATGACAGGAGGCCAATGTATGAAGGTTTTACGCGTTTTGAAGGTCTTTGCGCTTATCGTTGCAATCATCTCCGTTTTGGTGCCCTGCGCCGGAAGCTTCTTCATTATGAAAGACGCCTGCGACTACAAAGAGCAGGTCAGCGCCGACGACATCCATGCCCAGCTGGATGCCTACGATTTGAGATTCAAGGATCTCTTCGTCTTTGGCGCGAAGGCTGAGGGCGAGGCCGAAGCGCCCGCTGGCAGCGCCGAAGCCGCAAACGATGAGGAGGTCATCACCCAGGAGCAGCCCATGGACAATTTGACCGGCGAAGCGCCCATCGAGAATACCGGTGCAAGCGAAACGGGAACCGAGCCCGCGCCGAGCGACGTTGCCACTGAGCCCGCAGACGACGGCAGCTACAAGCTGGACAAGCATATGAACGTCGTCATCGGCCTTATGAAGGCCGCAAACGCGAAGACTGAGCTTGGCTTTATGAAGGGCCTCGAGCATCCCGGCAAGCTCGTTCCCGGCTATCAGGACGGCAGCTTTAAAATCAACACCTGGCTGATGGTCGCGTTTCTTGCCCTGACGCTTGCGTTCATTCTGCACGTGATCTCCAAAAAGCACAAGTCCGCCTGGGGCATCATCGTGATGATCTTCGGCTACCTGCTGTTTGCATGCGTGTTTGCCGCCGGTCAGTATCTTGCAAACCTTGAGCACAGCGCGGTATGGAGCGACGAAAGCATTAGCGCCTGGAGGACCTGGACGACCGTAGGCGGCACCGTGCTGGCCGGCCTCATGGGCCTTGGCATGATCCGCGCGGGCAGCCTGAGCGGCAAGTGCAAGTACTGGAAGCGCAAAAAGATGAAGAACAAGAAGCTTGCAAACGACAGACACGCGAACTAAGCGTAAATAGGATCGCAGCCCCCACCCGGGATTTCGGGTGGGGGCTGTGCTTTTGTCTACTGGTCGGGGCGTGGGGAGAAGTATTCTGAATCGCATGGCAAATGCGCCGCTGAATGGATCAAACATCTGCTTAAGCATTGATGAGCAGGAACACGTCACTGACCAAGCGAAGCTCGAAGTATGGTTCGGTGACGATCCGGACTTCGCAGGGGAGGACCAAAAGCTTGATAAGCTTACAAAATTCAGAAGCTTAACCGCAAAAAAAGCCCCATGCAAAAAGCGAGAGACTCCATAGATTTACAATCACCGTCCGAAATACTGGAGCAGGCCGGCATAAAAATCTTTAGGCAAACTTCATTTGATAAATCAGATTCGGTCTGTTGTTTTGCCTAAATATCTTTCAAGTAAAACATGATGAGCAATCTTAAAATTACATACATTTTGGGCGGTTTTATGGTACGTTAACATAATGGAATTCCAAAGGAGTTACTTAATGATATTCAAATTTTCTCTATCTTCTATTTTGGCTTATCTCGGCTTTGCTATCTCGATGTGATACTGGTTCTGCTGCTTGAAGAGCACACGTGTATCAACAGGGTCGATTGCAGGATCCATGGACTCCACCTTTCCTTCATAAGAATCGATTATTAGCAAATCCTCTGGACGTAGTTCTTCACGCTTACTTACATCTGCTCGGTAACCAATCACGGTCACAAAGTGGCGGCTCCCCGGGTGTGTAATTGCCTCAACCATTAATATCTGCGGTATGCCAGCATTTAATAAATCATACAGTCGTGTCATCATAGCGTTAGAATTGCTGTAGTACAACACACCGTAGCTAAGCTTTGCGCTCGTCATGTACTTACTTAATGCGACTGATAAATCAACATCTGTTATATTGTCTACCATGCAATATAAATAGTAATAACAAAATCCTAAGCAATATCCGCTATATTCGCCTGTTCCTCCGGGAGATGTACATATACGGTCATATACCAACTTTGAATATTTTATAGGATCGACGGCGGTATTTACAACTTTGAAAAGTACTCCCTTGTAATTCACGATATTAAAGGCAGGAGACCACGTCGTTTCAGTAAGCCATCCTTTCGCGCAGCAATATTCAAATGCATAACTACCAAGCGGTGCATGCGCAATTTCGATGTCACAGCATTCAAAGGCATTATCTGCTATGGATGTTAAAGTGGAAGGGAGTGTGATTTCCTTAAGCCCAGACTTCGCAAATGCTCTTTCTCCTATGGTTTCAACACCTTCCGGAATAATGAGTTTAGTTATATTAGCATCCTCTGCAAATGCTTCGTTTTCAATATGAATAACACTTTCTGGAAAGGTTACCATCTCTTCAGCGCAGCAAATACTGCTCACAGCTAAAATTATTATAATAATTAGAATATGCGTCAAAACATTTTGATAACGTTTTATAATAATCGCCCCTTCATTTCAACAATTGGCCATATAATTGTCTTTAATTGCTATTTACGTAGCACGCCTTTATATTTCTATAATTTATTATAACATACAACGTTGATCTTTTCAAGTATACTAAATATTATAAGTATACAAAACAACTAAATATTATAAGTATACAAAGCTTGCATTCGTCTTTATACGCCCTATAATCCCAGCCTATCAACCATTCTCCCCGTTCCAAACACCTCTCCTATGTTCACTGTCGCATTCTTTGGCATCTCGTCACGCATGTGGGTGTAGATATTCGATGTGGTCCTATGCTCATGTGCCAACGATCTTTATTGCAATCAGTGGGTCGACTCTGGCTTCATACAGGAGGGTAATATAATTACGCTTCAGGAAATTCAGTCAAAACAAGTGTCCGCTGCACAGGTATAAAAGCCAAGGGTGGTTTGGAGGGGTGCAACCCCTCCAATTTCAATCCGCAGGGGTGGCTTCGCCGCCCCGAGGACGATTTTTGCGAAGCAGAGCTTGCCCTGCGAGAGCAAAAATCGATTCTTTGCAGTTTTTGCGCCCGGAAATTTCCGCAGAAATTTCAGCAAAAACTGTTCGCCTCTTGCCTATCTGCCTGTGGATTGTCGTTTTGAACAAATAGACGATACAGTCAACATAACCAACCGCTCAAAATGAATCTTTGATCCATTTTGAGCGCTCTTACTGCGCGTCCCGCAGGATCGAGGGATCCTGGGCGGAGATGTTGACGGAGCCGTTTTCGTCCCAGATGGTGGTCTCCACTCGGGTGCGCCCGTCGTTGTGCAGGGCGGAAAATGCGCCGACCGCGCGAAAGGACAGCGTGCTTTTGACCGAAAGGGAGGTGAGCTTTACCGCAGGCTCGCGCTTGTCGCTTTTGGGCGAGCGGCCAAAGAGCTTCACGTACGCCCGGTAAAAGGCGGTATAGTCGCCATAGCCGCAGGCCTGACAGGCCTCCACGGCGCTTAGGCCGTTCAGCAGCAGCTGCTGGGCGTATTTTAAGCGGCACAGGTTCAGGTATTCCATTACGGTATAGCCCGTCTGTTGGCGAAAGCGCGCGTTCAGCTTGCCCTTGGATACGAAAAAGGCGCCCGCGATGCCCTCCAGCGTTAGCTTTCTGGTGAGGTTTTGGTGGATGTAGGTGAGCACCTCGTCCAGATCGCGCAGGCCCGCCTGGAATTGCTGCGCGCTTTTATTCTGGGGCAGAACGCCCTGGCGCAGCACCAGCCGCAAAAGGATCGCCTCCGTAAGCGCGCAGATGCCGGGGGCGTGGGCGGAAGCTGGCAATTCGTAGAGGCGGTCCAGTTCCTCAAACAGGCTTTTCAGCTCCAGCGCCCTGGCGTTTGGAATGACGGGGCGAAAGGCGCTTTGCCCGCTGCTCAGCGTTTGCAGGGTGGGAAGAGAGCCCATCAGCAGGGGCCTTCGCTCTTCGCTTACGACCTCGTTTGTGAAATGCAGGGTGTAGCGCTCGTAGGGCGCGTCTGACAGCACGCGGATGCCGTGAAAGACGTTTGGCACGATGATGATAAAGCTGTCCGGCTCCAGGCGGTATTCCGTGCCGTCGTAGAGAAAGCGCATGTCTCCGCTCACAAAATAGTACAATTCGTAAAACGGGTGGCTGTGGATCAGAAAGTTTTCGCTGGGCACGTGGCTGATGTCGTGCGCTACGCTGTAGATGGGCGAGGAAAACACCTTGTGCATGCCGTAAGACCTCCTGCCAGATGATCGTTAACCATATCATATCACAGCATAAACAGAAAATCAATCCGATATATTGTAAATCGGCTGCGGGAATGAGCGCTGTTTTGCCCATACCGGCTCAAAATCGCCTGTTTGCGGCGGCTTACAAATGGATGAGGGCAGAGGATGCGATTTTTTTGCAATATAATCTTGCCTTTTTGCAATGGACAGGCAGGAGGGCGCGGCATATAATGAAGTTGTTGTTAAAAGCAGAGCTTCTTTTTTGCAATGAGCCTTGCGAAGCGCATGCTTCGTGTTTATAAAACAAGGAGGAGTCTTTCAATGAAAAAAGCGTTATCCATCCTGCTGGCGCTGGTGCTGACGCTGTCGCTGAGCCAGGCGTTCGCGCTGGAGCTGCTGCCCGCCGGCGACACCTATCCCATCGATACGGACGCCACGATCAGCTGGTACGTGCAGGCCAGCCTGAGCCCCCACGAAGTCTTCGCGGACTGGACGCAGTCGCCCTTCCACACCGGCCTCAGCGAAAAGACCGGCGTAAAGATCGACTGGTCCTTCCCCACCACCGGCGCTGACGGCGGCACCTACACCAACACCCTGCTGGCCGACCCCGCCACCCTGCCCAACATCCTTGGCATAAGCAAAATGAGCGACGCCGAGATGTACATCGACGAAGGCATCATCTGGGACATCAGCGATTACATCGAGGAATACGCGCCCGCGTACTACGCCTTTTTGAAGTCCAATCCCGCCTACGACAAGGCGCTGAAGACCGACGAAGGCAAGTACTACGCCTTTGGCTTCTTCCGCGAGGACGGCGGCTGGAACGACTCCTACCGCGGCCCCGTGGTGCGCACGGACTGGCTGGAGGAGCAGGGCCTTGAGATCCCCACCACCATCTCCGAGTTTGAAAACGTGATCCGCGTGTTCAACGAAGCCTACGGCGCGCAGTTCTCCTTTGCCTGGAGCCGCTTTAAGGAAGGCTCGCTCGAGGGCGCTTTCGGAGCTTATGCGACCTCTGACGCCACCTGGTTCATCAAGGACGGCGAGGTCGGCCTTGGCAACACCACCGAGGAGTGGCGCTCCTACGTATCCTGGCTTCACATGCTGAACGAGGAAGGCCTGTTTGACGACGACAACTTCTCGCTGACCGACACCACCATCAAGGCCAAGGTGCACAACGATCAGGTGGGCATCTCCATGACCTCCATGGGCCAGCTGAACAACTGGAACAAGGAAGAGGTCGCCGCGGGCCG
>CADBNW010000236.1 GCA_902796025.1 uncultured Eubacteriales bacterium | reverse complement strand
TGCTGATATTGGTTGGATGTTTTGCCGCATGTTACATTGTTTTGGGCTGTTTTTCTATTCCGGGCAGTTCAAGTCCTGTTTCCCGCATCAATGAAATAACAGAAAAGTCCGTGAAAACGGGCTTTTTTGTTGCTTTTCCGGGCTTTTTATGGCTGTTTTAGGTGTTTTTTCGGAGTGCTCATTTTAGCTGACGACAAATTTGACGACATTCGGCGCAGATTATGCCTTTACGCACTGCCCTTGATGCGACAAAATCGCAGCTTGCAAACGGGCAGCGGCATCACTTTGCATAGCATCAGTAAAGCCAGCATAAACGTCCAAAGTGAAAGCAACCGATACATGGCCGAGTGCTTCGGATATTGTTTTTGCGTCTACGCCAGCACGGAGCGCTTCGGTGGCGAATGTGTGCCGCAGATCATGGAAACGATGACCGGGCAGGCCCAGCTTTTTCATGATCGCTGTAAATCTATGCTCAACGGTTGCGTGCGGTATTTCATGCCCGATTTCATCTGTGAAAACCAGGTCGAGCTTGTTGTCCCACAGATCACCAGCACGAACTTGCCATACATCCTGTTCAGTTTGTACGGCGCAGAGACAATCAATAACTGCGGGTGCGGCCTTGAACGAGCGCGGCGAACTGTTTTTCGGTGTTCCCAATTCGCGGGCAATTTCTTTTCCACGTTTTACAAGCATCTGCGCGTCGACTTTTATGGTACCTGTTTCAAAGTCCACACGTGACCAGCGCAGCCCCAGCAATTCAGATAAACGCATGCTGGTATACAGCGCAGTAAAGAATAAGTGCTCAGATGGATTGCCCTTGATAGCTTCGACGAAGCGCACTACGTCGCACGTTTCCAGCGGCTTGATGTCAAACTTCGAGATTTTCGGCAAAATACAGCCGTTAGCCGGATTGAAAGCGATATACTTTATACGCACTGCTTCAGACAATGCTTTTGACAATACGCCGTGGATATTTTTTGCGGTTTTTGCTGACACAGCTTTCTCACCGCGCTGTGTGTTGTTAATGAACGTCTGTATTTGATGCGGCATAAGGCTACTCAGTTTCACGTGCCCGAGTGCGGGGCGGATATGGTTCTTTGCTGCATCGGTATAAGTTTTCTTTGTGCCGGGCTTAATGGCTGCGCAGTATTCGGAAAGCCAAATATCAAGCCACGTGTTCAGCGTCATTTTCGATGGCTCTTGATATGTCCCCCTGTCCACGGCTACAGCGATTGAACGAGCTTTTTTTGCGCATTCGGCAGCAGTAGCGGCATAAACGGTTTTTCTTATAAGTTTTCCTGTTGCTGGCTCACGTCCTGTTGTTACTTTTAGTTCCCAGCGTCCATCTTTACGCAAATGTGGCTGTCCGCTGCCTACAGTGGAACGTTTGCGGGGCATTGTTGTTCCTCCAAATAACTTATTGCAAATTAGATAACAGGGATTCTATCAGGTTTCGCAGCGCGTCTATATCTAAGCCGGATTGTGAAAAATGTATGCTCCACAGCTGTCTCATGTTTGCTATTGCTCTATCGAGTTCAAAAGAAACATCCTTTGCAAAATCGCCCGCAACACTGCCGAGTCGTATTTCCAAATCAGCAGATAAACCAGATTCTCCGAAATTTTCCCAGTCGCTATTGTATGCACAAAACGATACATATTTCGAGAAAACAACCGAAACGAGAGATGAAAAGAATTCTGCTTCTGTTTCTGCAAAGTGGACACGCTTATTTTTCTCGGTAATAAACAACTCGCTTGGCAAAATACTTAATGCCTCGCTTATTTTGCCGATTTTGTCTAAGTCGGGTTGTTTTCTACCAGTTTCCCATGATGAGATCGTCAATGACGATACGCCCAATTTTTCACCTAACTGCGCTTGGTTTAGACCGGCCTTTTTTCGGGCGGCCTTTAAGTTTTCTGCAAACGAGCTTGAAAGCCCCTTCGGTTCTTGATTCATCTGTCTGCCTTCTTTTCAAGCTTTCTACATTTCTGATTTGCTATTTATTATATACTACAACTATTAGGAATACAATAATCCTTTGAGAAATAAACGGAAAATACGGACAATAGTTTACAAGATGATTATTGCTATTGGGCATAATATGTGCTATAATTATGTCTGAAAGATACTGAAAGGAGCGATCAGGAATGGAAACTACGAACAACGAAAGAAGCTTTCTTAATCACGTTGCCTATTCCCTTGAAGACTTGACGGAAGTAACGCCGCTGTCAAGACCGACGATCAATGAGCTGGTTCACATCGACGGTTTCCCGGCCTTGCGCGTTGGGAAAAGATGGCTTGTACCTGCACGAGCTTTCGAGAAGTGGCTGGAAGAAAACTGCGGGAAGGAATTTTGACGATGGACGAGCGGCGCGTGTATCTTTCTCCAAATCAGCGACTGGCCGTCATTCACAAAGCCGAAACTGTACAGCAGCTTCCGTTCGATGCTGTCGTCACGGATGTCTATTTCAAGACTTCGCTGGCCGCTCAAAGAAATGCTATGAAACGCATGAACGGCAAAAGGGCGGCAGGTTACCTGGTTTGGAGTGCTTTACAGGCGAATGCAGACGGGTTTAACCTGAGAATGGGAAACGCTGCTTTCAAATCGTTATACGGTATCACGAAAGACGCATATGACAACGGCATAAGAATCCTAATCGAGGAAGGATTCTTAGTACCGAGAGACGACAAACGCATATACGACTTTTACGAGTATCCGGATGCACACAGAAACGCCGCTCAAACTTCCAAAAGTGGAGAAAGACCACTTTCAACAGTGGGAGAAACCCACTTTCGAAAGTCGTGAAATCCCACTTTTAATAGTGGGGAAAGCCCACAAGATAATATAATAACTGATATAGAAAGAAAAATAAAAAGGGATAAAGAAAACCATGGAGTACATGGAGTCGCAATTAACGCCCAACGTAATTGCGACGATGCGATTTCAAATTCAGATACTATACAGTATATTTTGGATCGGTTGGCGGATGTGGGTTTTGAATACAACGGTAATGGCCACGGCGGTCTTGCCGGTTGGGTTGGATGGTTGTTGAAAGATGGCTATGACGAAGAAAGCATTGTAGATGCTTGTTATGGAGCGCTTGAGCATAACGCCGACGATCAGATTGCTTACGCGATGAGAACCTTGAACAACGAATTAATGTGAAGCGTAAACGCATGAGCAATGGACAAAAAATCCGAAAGAGCACTGCACCTTGTACGGCAGTTACCCGCAATGCAGAATGAGCTTGTACGAATGGATGAGGAAATTGCAAAGCTCAGACGGTTCCTGATGACGGTTGACACACCCGGCGCTACGATCAGCAATTACAGCGGCATTCACACAAGCGGCGGCAAAAGAAGCGATCCCACATCACGGATTGCGCTTGGATACCGAAGCAAAGCAGCACTGGAACTGCTGGAAGACATCTACATGCTTGAACGGCAAAGGGCAGCACTGTTTCACGAGATCGGGACGATAAAGTGCAGCATGGAGACGATCAGCGAACGTGCACGGTTCCTGATAAACCGGCTGGACATAGACGGTGCTGAACGGGAAGCGGTACTGGCCGAGTATCGGGAGCGATACGGTTCAAAAGACAGCGACTATTGCATTTTGATTCAACGCAGTACAGCATACAAACGATTAACAAAATACATTGAGGAGATTTTGAGATGAAAAAGTGCGAGATGGAAACCACAATAAATATTTACGCAGATGAGAGACGGGCGCACGTATATTCCAGCGACCCGTACTGGATCGGGAAAATAAAAAAGCTGATTGAGCGATGCCCGGAGGAGTGCAAACTGGAACGCACAGAAGGGGAAGGATATTTCTTTTCAATTCCGGTAAACTTCATCGGACTGCGACCGGCACGAAAGCTGAGCGACGAGCGACGCGCGGCAATTAAAGAGCGTTTTTTCCACACTTGGGACGATGCTGCTTGTTGATTTGCGTTTTATGGTTCGTTTCGCCACGCTGGGGACTGGTTTTTTAGGGCAAACGCTTCACGGCAATATGATTCCCTTACCATTAGCAACAACGCCCTATAAACGCCTTGTACACGCCTTTAAAACCGCAGCATAAAAAAGGCGGTGCCACGTGAAGCCCAAAAAGCAAATTGACCTTGTACAAGTCGAGGAGATGGCAGCCGAATTTTGCACGCAGGAAGAGATCGCGCGGGACATGGGTTTCGAGCGGACGCTCTTCCGCACGCGGGAAGAGGTTGGCGCAGCTTTTGTGCAAGGAAAGAACACAGCAAAGATCCACCTACGACACATGATGTTCAACGCTGCACGCACCGGAGACCGAACGATGATGATATTCTTGGCAAAGAATGAACTCGGCTACATGGATAACCCGCAGCCGGGAAGCGAGGATTACGGCAATGTCACAGCAATTGTAGACGTCTGATGCTGGACTTCGGCGGCGGTGTGGTTGGGAATAAATCTACAGAAAGGAACGCAGACGCATGGCAAAGAAGCAGGATGGGAAATTCGATCAAGATGCAATTACGGCTTTTGTGAAGTCAATAGCAAACGACACCATTAGAACGACCGCAATGGTAAGATCACCAGAACGATCAATAGATGAGATGACGCGCAGGATACTTGCATCAAGGACGGCACCGAAATACGCAAAAAAAGCGGCTTTAAAAGCAGCTGAGAAGATGGCGAGGCGCAACGCTTCCGCAATGACTCGCAGCGCTTCAAAATAAGGCTATGAAAAGCCCCGGAGCTTAAAGGCTCCGGGGTGTTTCCTTGATGTTTCTTGCGGCTATTTCGTTCAGCTTCTCCGCTATGTGGCCGACCGAACGCGATAAGCCGAAGAACATTCCGTTCAAGGTTGTTTCTGACGGTGCGCTTTCGTGGAAGCAAGCGCCTTTGGGCGTTACGATTAGTGACAGTACGTTGATTGCATCTTCGATGCCGATTAATTCCGCCGCCAGGTCTTCAAGTTCAAAATTACGCTCTGTCATAGTTTTTCACCTTTCTGCCCGTGTCGCCGTTAGCTCAGCGGTTTATTATTCTTCTGCGGGTGCTACCTGCGATACGCCAAAGAACCGGGCTTTGTAGGTTGCGCCATCGCCGCGGCTGCCCCAAATGAGATCGCAGCCGAAAAGGGCTTTCATGCCGTGGATCACTTCAAAGCCCAGCGCTTTCCAGCCCGCCCACGTATTGCACTCTTCGACGATCCCTGCCTCCGCCTTTGCTATCTCGATCCGCGCGGCGTTGATAGGTTCGGCTTTGGCGCTCAGCCAGGCACGATGCAGCGCTTCGGAAAAGCTCAGGCCGCCTTTGCGGAAGTTGTTCCATGCTCTCAGCATGATCTTCCTCAAATCCCATTTCATTTTCTTGCCCTCCTGCCTTTTGCTTGTGCGGCGGGCGCTCTCTCGTTTACTTCGTATGTCGCTTTCCTGCATCCGAGCGCCCGTCGTAACCGGTTGAGTCCAGGCGGTGGGTGGCTCTAAACATCTATCGGCTCTGCGGAATCTCAATCTCACTTCTCCGTTCCCACTCTTGCCTTGCGTTCTTGCTTTCCCTTTCGGTACTCCCGTCCGCCTTGGCCTTTCCTCAACCTTGCGAGTGTATTATAACATACTTGTGCACGTATGTATATTGACAAAAGAAACATACTTTTGCAAGTATTTTTGTACATATTGCATACTTGTGCAAGTGGTGCTTTGATGGTATAATGTGTTTATCTTGAAAATGGAGTTCACAGATGAGAGCGGATATTCATGTTTTAGAAATGATCGATATTCTTTCATTGCTTGACCCGCTGCCGCCTGTAACAAAGGCGCTTGATGCCTGGGGGACGGTTGCCCGCGATCAGAAAGATCATATGATCAGCTGGTTGGCCACGCAGAATTCGCAGGGCTACGGCGCTTACACGAGAATCAAAGGCAATGAAAGCACGAGGACAGCATACAACCGTTTTCTGAATCCGGGCGGGCTATTGTGGATCGCTGAAGCTTTAGGAGAAAGTGAAGAAAAGCTCCGTGAAGCCGTGGAAGCTGCCCGAGAAGCCGGGAAAATCAATTATCGTTCAAGCTGTGCGGCTTTCCGTAAAATAATTCCTTTTACGAGGATCATGGAATTACTGGAACAGCCGGAGGGCTGGATATACGACAAAGGAATTCAATCGAAAAGGAGGCGCACCACATGGCGAAAACCAAAACTTCCGCAGCAGTAAAAAATCGATACGCTGCAAAGGCTTACGACAGGATTGCTTTATTCGTTCCTAAAGGCCGTAAACGGCTCATAGAAGCGTTTGCAAGGGAGCAGGGGAAATCCATCAACGGTTTCATAAACGACCAAATACGCGCGGCTATGGGCGTTACGGAGAGTGAATGGAAGCAGGAAGAGGCAGAGATAAACGATGAGGATTGAATTCAGTAAATCAGCCCCAAAGCTATCACAGCGACTTGAAAATGATCTGGCTTTTCTGACGACAATTTGACGACACTTTGACGACAATTCGGCTTTACGATTATTGTGCACGGTTATCAAAACGGGCGTTTTTGTACGAAAATGCGCAGAGTATTGACCGCAATTATCTGAAGAATAAGCTTTTGTTACAAATTCAAGTCCTGTTTCCCGCATCGCTGGGGTTGTTAGAGGATAACGACCCCAGCTTTTTTGTATCACCATGCAAATAAAAGATTTTTGCGTGAATGCTTCCGGTGGTTGTTATGTAAAATGAAAATGGATCATGGAGTTGGTGTTATCGAACAGCTAAAATATCCGAATACTTTATTAGAGATATATTTCTGGATCCTTTCGCTTACTCAATGTATTCCTTTGTAAATCCGTACATGGAGAAAAGGAAGAATAGTCAAGTACGATTCGGCAAATCATGATTGACTATTTTATGTTGCAGGATTCAGAGTATCAATGCGATGGGCCCTATTTTTCGTTTCTTGATCGTTGTACATGATTTTGCACCGGTCATCCAGCGACCTCAGAAAACTATCTCAGGTTGATGGTTTACACCTTCATCCTCACCCCAATCAGGGTTTTCTTAGGAATTTCGCGCTCACTTGCTTAGAGCGCCGGTCAGGACCTCAGTTGCCTGCCGACTTGCGCAAAGCTTAATCAGAGCTTTCATTTCATTTCATTGACAGCCCCATCCGCCCATGCTATAATTCGCAAAAAGCGCTTTAAGCGATCCTGTGAGGTCGGCAAGACAGTATATGCAGCATGGTATCTTGGATATCGTGTGTATTGGTTGAGCCTGCCGGTCGCGGTAGGCTTTTTGTTTGCAAGTTCACAGCTCGAAGGAGGTTATGGAATGGCGAAAATCGAGATCATCGGCGCGGACCACATTCCAGGCCTGTTGGCCGCCACGGATCAGGCGGTCAAAAAGCTCTCCGAATATGAGGGAGGCTATTTCCTTTTTCCCGGTTTTTGTGATGTGCATGTGCACTTCCGAGAGCCGGGATTTTCTTATAAAGGGACGGTCGCTGCCGGAACGGCGGCGGCAAAGCGGAGCGGCTATACGGCGGTGTGCACGATGCCGAACCTGGATCCGGTGCCGGATACGCTTGAATCGCTGAATATCCAGCTGGACATCATTACGCGGGATGCGGCCATCCGCGTTTTGCCCTATGGGGCCATCACCATGGGCGAAAAGGGAGAGCGTCTTTCCGACATGGAGGATATGGCGCCCTTTGTCTGCGCCTTCTCGGATGACGGCAAGGGCGTTCAGGACGCAGGTCTTATGCGCGCCGCCATGGAAAAGGCCAGGGCCTTAAATAAGATCATCGCCGCGCACTGCGAGGTAAACGAGCTGCTTTGCGGCGGCTACATCCATGACGGCGCCTACGCGGCAGCCCACGGGCATCGGGGCATCTGCTCGGAAAGCGAGTGGCGGCAGATCGAGCGCGACCTCCGCCTTGCGGACGAGACCGGCTGCAAATATCACGTCTGCCACATCTCCTGCAAGGAGAGCGTCCAGCTGATCCGGGATGCGAAGGCCTCCGGGGTGGACGTCACCTGCGAAACGGGGCCGCATTATCTGCTGATGGACGAAAATGACCTTCAGGAGGACGGACGCTTCAAGATGAACCCGCCGCTTCGCTCCCGTTCGGACCGGGAGGCGCTGCTCGAGGGACTCTGCGACGGCACCGTCGATATGATCGCCACCGATCACGCGCCCCACAGCGTGGAAGAGAAAGCCAGAGGGCTCGAAAAGAGCGCGTTTGGCATCGTGGGCCTCGAGACGGCCTTCCCGCTTTTGTATACGTATCTTGTGAAGAAAGGCATCATCTCCCTTAATACGCTGATCGACCTGATGGCCGTTCGGCCGCGGGAGCGATTTGAAATCCCCTTTGAGGGCGTCACCGCCTGGGAGCTCGGGCGTGAATCGGTGATCGATCCCTCAAAATTTATCTCCCTTGGCCGGGCCACGCCGTTTGAAGGCTGGAAGGTCTTGGGAAAATGCATCATGACGACACTTTAAATACCCCTTTAGGCGGAAGAACCACGGAGGTTTGACAGCATGGCAAAGCGCACAGACATCAAAAAAGTACTCATCATCGGCTCCGGCCCCATCGTGATCGGCCAGGCGGCGGAATTCGACTACGCGGGCACGCAGGCGTGCCTGGCGCTAAAGGAGGAAGGCTACGAGGTCATCCTGTGCAATTCCAACCCCGCGACCATAATGACCGACACGAGCATTGCCGACAAGGTGTACATGGAGCCGCTGACGCTCGAGTACATCGCCAAGATCCTGCGCTTCGAGCGCCCGGACGCCATTGTTCCCGGCATCGGCGGCCAGACGGGCTTGAACCTTGCGATGCAGCTGGAGAAAAAGGGCGTGCTGCGCGAGTGCCGCGTGCAGCTGCTGGGAACGCCGTTTTCGTCCATCGAGCGCGCGGAGGACCGCGAGCTGTTCAAGGAGATGTGCCAGTCCATCGGCGAGCCGGTCATTCCGTCAAAGATCACCTATGATCTGGAGGAGGCCAAGGCGGCCGCCCGGGAGATCGGCTACCCTGTTGTCCTTCGCCCCGCCTTCACCCTGGGCGGCACGGGCGGCGGCTTTGCCTATAATGAGGCGGAGCTGGTCGAGGTCGGCACAAACGGCTTCAAGCTCTCGCCGGTGCATCAGGTGCTGGTGGAAAAGAGCGTGAAGGGTTTCAAGGAGATCGAATTTGAGGTCATGCGCGATTCCAACGACCACGCCATCACCATTTGCGGCATGGAGAACGTGGATCCCGTGGGCGTGCATACCGGCGATTCCATCGTCGTGGCCCCGATCCTGTCGCTGAACGAGCACGACCTGAAAATGCTAAACGATTCCGCCATCAAGATCATTCGGGAGCTTAAGATCGAGGGCGGCTGCAACGTGCAGTTCGCGCTGCATCCTGAGACCAGCGAATACTATCTGATCGAGGTAAACCCCCGCGTCAGCCGCTCTTCCGCGCTGGCCTCAAAGGCTTCCGGCTATCCTATCGCTTCTGTCACGGCAAAGATCGCGCTGGGCATGGCGCTGGAGGAGATCCCCGTGGCCGGCGGCACCGCGGCCATCGAGCCGAGGCTCGATTACATCGTGGCCAAGTTCCCGCGCTTCCCGTTTGACAAATTTGCATCGGCGCCCAATTTCCTGGGCACGCAGATGAAGGCCACCGGCGAGGTCATGGGCATCGGCGCAAATCTTGAGGAGTGCATGCTAAAGTCCGTGCGCTCGCTGGAAAACGGCGCGCACCACCTGAGCCTTCCGAAGTTTGCTCAAATGGACGAGGAGGAACTGTGGCGCTACATAAAGGACTTCCGCTCCGACGGTATTTTCGCCATCTCGGAGCTTATCCGCCGCGGTGCTTCGCTCGATAAACTGCACGAGATCACGATGATCACGCCGCTGTTCCTTGAGTCCATCGCAAGGATCGTCGAAATGGAGAATATCCTTCGCCAGAAGCCCGGCGACATCAGCGCGCTCAGGGGCGCAAAGCAAATGGGCTTTGCGGATCTGACTGTAGCCGAGCTCTGGGGCATGAATGAACTCGAGATCAACCATCTGCGCAAGGAAAACGGCATCGTGCCCGCGTTCCCGATGGTGGATACGCTGCACACGGGGACATACATCCCATACCTCTATTCCTCCTACAACCTGCCAAACGCTTCCGTCCGCACGGATAAGCGCAAGATCGTCGTGCTGGGCGCAGGCCCGATCCGCATAGGTCAGGGTGTGGAGTTTGACTACTCCACCGTCCACGCGGTGCAGACCATTCGCAGAAACGGCTACGAGGCTATAATCATCAACAACAACCCTGAGACCGTCTCCACCGACTACAAGACCTCCGACAAGCTGTACTTTGAGCCGCTTACGCCCGAGGACGTGATGAACGTGATCGACTTCGAAAAGCCGGAGGGCGTGATCACCTCGCTGGGCGGTCAGACGGCCATCAATCTCGCGCAGCCGCTTATGGAGCGCGGCGTAAAGCTGATAGGCACCGACTGCGCCGCCATAGAGAAGGCCGAAGATCGCGGCAGCTTCGAACGCATATTGCTGAAGCTCGGCATCCCCCAGCCTCAGGGCTGCGCCGTGACCGACATCGAGGAGGGCGTGCGTGCCGCTTCCGAGATCGGCTACCCAGTACTGGTGAGGCCTTCCTTCGTGCTGGGCGGCAGGGCCATGCAGATCGTGGCCAACGAGGAGCAGCTGCGCAAATACCTGAAGGAAGCAGTTGAGATCGATTCTGACAAGCCTGTGCTGGTGGATCACTACATACAGGGCAAGGAGGTCGAGGTGGACGCCATCTGCGACGGCCGCGACGTATTCGTGCCCGGCATAATGGAACTGGTGGAGCGCACCGGCATCCATTCCGGCGATTCCATCTCCGTGTATCCCTCCTTCTCCATCTCCAATAAAGTCAAGGGCATCATCCTGCAATACGCCAAGGCGCTGGGCCTCGGCATTGGCATAGTGGGCCTTTACAACATACAGTTCATCGTGGACAAGGATGAGAACGTGTACATCATCGAGGTGAACCCCAGATCCAGCCGCACGGTGCCCTTCCTGTCCAAGGCCACCGGCTACTCGCTTGCGGACATTGCAACCGAGGCCATACTGGGCAAGAGCCTCAAGGAGCAGGGCATATTCGACCTGTATCCCGAGGAGAAGAAGCGCTACTACGTAAAGGTGCCGGTGTTCTCCTTTAACAAGATAAAGGGTCTGGACGCCTACCTGAGCCCGGAAATGAAGTCCACGGGCGAGGCGATCGGCTACGACGACAAGCTCAACCGCGCCCTGTTCAAGGCGCTGCAGGCCGCGGGGATGCACCTGCAGAACTACGGCACCGTATTTGCCACCATCGCCCGTGAGGACAAGGACGAGGCGGAGCCGCTGATACGCCGCTTCTACAACCTGGGCTTCAACATCGAAGCCACCGAAGGCACCGCCGCCTACCTTAAGGAACACGGCATCCGCACCCACGTGCTCAAGAAGATCGGCGAGGACAATTCCGACGAGATCGTCGAAGCCATGCGGCAGGGGCATATCGCCTACGTCATCAACACCCGCAACCTAAGTTCAACCAGCGCGCTCACGGACGGCGTCAAGATACGCCGCTGCGCCACCGAAAACAACATCACTCTGTTCACTTCCCTCGATACCGTGCGCGTGCTGCTCGACGTGCTTGAGGAGACCACGCTTACGATCTCGACGATCGATGCGTGAAGGTGTATCGATGAAACAGGTCAACTTGCTTATACTTGAAAACGCGCCCCTGACGGACAGCGTATGGCGCATCGTGCTGCGGGGCGATAATTCGGCCATTACCGCGCCGGGGCAGTTTGTGAACATCCGGCTGGACGGGCTTTACCTGCGCCGCCCGATCTCCGTGTGCGACGTCGAGGGCGATAGGCTGACGCTGATCTACAAGGTGGTAGGGGCGGGCACCGAGCAACTGTCCCACATGCGGCCCGGCGAAGCGCTGGATGTCCTGAGCGGCCTTGGAAATGGCTACGACATCGCGTGCGCCGGTGCGCGCCCCTTGCTTATCGGCGGCGGCGTTGGCGTGCCTCCGCTGTATCTGCTGGCAAAAAAGCTGATCGGGGCGGGTCGGACAGTTACTGTCTGCCTCGGCTTCAACACAAAGGACGAGGTTTTTTATGAAAATGAATTCCGGCTTCTTGGCTGCGACGTGCGCGTGTCCACGGTCGACGGCTCTTACGGCACGAAGGGCTTTGTTACTGATATCCTGCCCGATGCGCCCACGCACTACTTTGCCTGCGGCCCGGAGCCGATGCTAAAGGCCGTACACAAGGCCGTCGGCTGCTCCGGACAGCTCAGCTTCGAGGCGCGCATGGGCTGCGGCTTTGGGGCCTGCATGGGCTGCACCTGTGAGACGATCGCGGGCTATAAGCGCATCTGCCGGGACGGCCCCGTGATGCGAAAGGAGGAGATCAAATGGAGCAATTGAAGGTCGATCTCCTGGGAACAGAGCTGGATAATCCTGTGATCCCCGCCTCCGGCACATTCGGCTACGGATACGAATTCGCCGAGCTGTACGATATCAATATTTTGGGCACGTTCTCCTTTAAGGGCACGACGCTGAAGCCGCGCCTTGGCAATCCTCTGCCTCGCATCGCGGAGGCGCCTTCGGGCATGCTGAACGCCGTGGGCCTTCAGAACCCAGGCGTGGACAAGGTGATTACAGAGGAGTTGCCGAAGCTTGCAAAGGTCTTCCACAAGCCAGTCATGGCAAACGTCTCCGGCTTTTCGATAGACGAATACGCCCAGACCTGCCGCCGCCTGGATGCCTGTCCCCAGGTCGGATGGCTCGAGGTCAACATAAGCTGCCCCAACGTGCATCACGGCGGCATGGCCTTTGGCACCGACCCGACGCAGGCGGCGGCGGTGACCCGGGCGGTAAAGGCCGTGACCAAAAAGCCGGTCATCATGAAGCTTTCGCCAAACGTGACGGACATCGTCTCCATCGCCAAAGCCTGCGAAGACGCGGGCGCGGACGGCGTAAGCCTCATAAACACTTTGATGGGCATGCGCATCGATCCGAGGACACGCCGCCCGGTGATCGCAAACGTGACCGGCGGCCTCTCTGGGCCGGCGGTGTTCCCTGTAGCAATACGCATGGTGTATCAGGTGGCGCGCGCCGTGGACATCCCTGTCATAGGCATGGGCGGCATATCGTCTGCGCGCGACGTGATCGAGATGATGCTGGCCGGAGCGTCTGCCGTCGAGGTCGGCGCGGCTAATCTCGTCGATCCCTTCGCCTGCAAGCGGATAATCGAAGAACTCCCCTCGGCCATGAAACGTTATGGCATAGAAAGACTGTCAGACATCATCGGAGGTGCGTTGTAATGGGCAAAGACGTCATCATCGCGTGTGATTTTTCATCCGCGGCACAGACACTCTCCTTCCTCGATCAATTCACGAACCGCAAGCCGTTTGTGAAGATCGGCATGGAGCTCTTTTACGCGGAGGGTCCCGAGATCGTGCGCCAGATCAAGGCGCGCGGCCACAAAATCTTTCTGGACCTTAAGCTGCACGACATCCCAAATACCGTCAAAAAGGCCATGGCTGTGCTTTCCCGCCTGGACGTGGACATCACGAATCTGCACGCTGCAGGCACCACCGCGATGATGCAGGCCGCGCTGGAGGGCTTGACGCGCCTGGACGGCACGCGGCCTTTGCTGATCGCGGTCACGCAATTGACGAGCACCGATCAGGAGAGCATGGAGCGAGATCTGCTTATCCACGAGCCCATCGCCGACGTCGTCATGCACTACGCCAGGACCGCGCGCGACGCCGGACTGGACGGCGTGGTCTGCTCTCCGCTCGAGGCGGGAAAAGTGCACGAAGCCTGCGGCAAGGGCTTTTTGACCGTCACGCCCGGCGTGCGCTTTGCAGACGGCGACGCGGGCGACCAAAAGCGCGTCATGACGCCTGCGCAGGCCAAAGCCATCGGCTCGGACTACATCGTGGTCGGACGCCCGATCACCGCGGCGGCGGACCCCGTGGCAGCCTATGAGCGCTGCGTGAGGGAATTCGTGGACTGAGCGATCAGAAATCACAAAAGAAAATCAAAGGAGATAAAGCTATGCGTCATCAAATCGCCAGGGACCTGCTCTCCATTCGCGCTGTATTTCTGCGTCCGGAAGAACCCTTCACCTGGGCCAGCGGCATCAAGTCGCCCATATACTGCGACAACCGCCTTACGCTGACGGCGCCTGAGGTGCGCGGCCACGTTGAAAGCGGCCTGGCCGGGCTGATCGCCGAGCTCTATCCGGAAGCTGAGGTATTGATGGGCACCGCCACTGCGGGCATCGCCCACGCGGCCATCACGGCGCATCTGATGGGCCTGCCCATGGGCTACGTGCGCTCCGGCGCGAAGGACCACGGCCGTCAGAACCAGATCGAGGGCAGGCTCGAGCCTGGCCAGAAGGTCGTCGTGGTGGAGGATCTCATCTCTACGGGCGGCAGCGTCATAGATGTGGTCAATGTGCTGCGCGAGGCCGGAGCGAAGGTGCTTGGGATCGTGAGCATATTCACCTATGGCATGAAGCGCGGCCTTGAGCGCCTGGCGGAGGCGAACATAGAAAACCATTCGCTCACTGATTTCGACACCATAGTCGAAGTCGCCGCCGAGGAAGGCTACATCGCACAGGACGACGTAAAGCGCCTGCTCGCCTTCCGGGATGATCCCTCCGACGAAAGCTGGATCGGGGGTGCTGCCAAATGAAGCGCAGCGTAATCGACATACTCGACCTGAGCGTGGAAGAGATCGAAGCGCTGATCGCCACGGCGGGCGACATCATAGATCATCCTGCTGCCTATGCCCACGCCTGCGCGAGGAAAAAACTGGCAACGCTGTTTTTCGAGCCCTCCACGCGCACGCGCCTGAGCTTCGAGGCGGCCATGTATGAGCTGGGCGGCAATGTGCTGAGCGTGACCGACGCGACGACCTCCTCTGCGTCAAAGGGCGAGAGCGTCGCGGACACGGCCAGGACTGTCAGCTGCTATGCGGACATCATAGCCATGCGCCACCCGAAGGAGGGCGCGGCGCTGGTTGCGGCGCAAAGCGCCTCCATACCTGTGATAAACGCGGGCGACGGCGGCCATTGCCATCCGACGCAAACCATGGCGGATCTGCTTACAATACGGCGCGAAAAGGGCGCGTTCAGCAATCTCACGATAGGCCTGTGCGGCGACCTCAAGTTTGGCCGCACGGTGCACAGCCTGATAAACGCCATGTCCCGCTATCCAAACAACCGCTTCGTGCTGATCTCCCCTGAGGAGCTCAAGCTGCCAAGTTACGTAAAGCGCGATGTATTGAAGGAAAAGGGCATTCCCTACGAGCAGACCACCAGTCTGGAGGATGCCATGCCCGAACTGGACGTATTGTACATGACCCGCGTGCAGCGCGAGCGCTTCTTCAATGAGGAGGATTATCTGCGCCTTAAGGACAGCTACATCCTGGACGCCGCAAAGCTTAGGAACGCCAAGGCGGATCTGTGCGTCATGCATCCGCTGCCGCGCGTCAACGAGATCGCTATCGATGTGGACGGCGACCCGAGGGCCTGCTACTTCAAGCAGGTGCTCTACGGCAAGTACATGCGCATGGCGCTTATCCTTATGCTGCTTGAACTGGGAAAGGGGGCCGGGGTATGAATATCGACGCGATCCAAAATGGCATAGTCATCGACCACATCACAGCGGGGCGCGGCATGCGCATATATGAGCTGATGCATCTCGACACGCTGGACGCTTCGGTCGCCATTATCAAAAACGCGGTCAGCCATAAGTCCGGCGGCAAGAAGGATATCATCAAGATCGATTCGGACATCGCGATCGACTTTGACGTATTGGGCTTCGTGGACCCCGGCGTCACCGTGAACATCATACGCGACGGAAAACTGGTGGAGAAGCGCCGCATCGACATGCCTAAGCTGCTCAAAAACGTCATCTGTTGCAAAAATCCCCGCTGCATCACCTCCGTGGAGCGTTCCATCGACCACATCTTCCGCCTCACCGACGCCCGCGAAAAGGTCTACCGCTGCATTTACTGTGAAACAAAGGCCCAGTAGGGAGCAGAACAAAAACGGAGCTGTCCAGCAGCTCCGTTCAGGCCATCAACAAACCCCTGTTTCACAGTAGTGGCAGGGGTTTAATGATGGAATAAAAAGAGTGGAGAAATAAAAAAAGCGCCCT
>CADBNW010000235.1 GCA_902796025.1 uncultured Eubacteriales bacterium | reverse complement strand
CTCCTCACAATTCCTTTTGGTTATTTGTTTAGTCTATGTTAAAAGTCACACCGCAGGATTTGTAGTGTGACTTTGTTGATGGTCTGATTATTAAAGGGCTTTCTTTTTTGCGCCTTCAATGCGGCGCGGTCTGAGTATCCATAAAAGGTGAATTTGCTATGATCTGGAAGCTATGCTTTGTTCTGTCGCTTTTGACGCTGCTTGCGGCGCTTGGGCTTGCCTGCTCGATCGCGCTTGGCCGGTACCGGCGCGGGCGCGTGCTGACGCCCCTGAACGTGCTGTTTGGCGGCCTGTTTCTTGCAGCCTTTGTGTGCCTTATCCCGCTAAGCGCCGCGCAGCTTGAGCAGGAAAGCTGGCGCGGGCTGAAGACCGTGGCGTTTGCGCTTCACAATACCTTTCAGATCTTCACGATCGACGCGGACAAGGGCGTCATCCTGGAAAGCGCCGCCTGCGAAAGTGAGGGGCTGGCCAACGCGTATTCGGTCTATCTTTCGATCGCCTACGTCGTTGGCCCCTTGCTCACTTTTGGGTTTTTGATGTCGTTTTTCAAAAACCTTACCGCCTATACCCGCTATCTTCTGCACTGGTTTAACGACGTGTACATCTTTTCAGAGCTGAACGAGCGCTCTATTTCCCTTGGCGCCGACATAAAGAAAAATCACAGGCGCGCCCTGATCGTCTATACGGACGTGTTCGATGACAGCGAGGAGGCCTACGAGCTAAGGGAGGCCGCGCGGGAGCTGCGGGCGGTCTGCTTTAAAAAAGACATTCAAGTGATCGGCTTTGGACGGCACAGCGCGAAAAGGCAGATGGTGCTTTTCGTGATGGGCCGGGACGAAACGGAAAACATCCGCCAGTCGCTAAGGCTCATCGAGCAATATAAAAACCGAGAGCGCACAAGGCTGTTTGTGTTTACCACCCGAACGGACGGGGAGCTTTTGCTGACCAAAGCGGACAAGGGCAGAATCAAGCTTCGCCGGGTAAACGAGGTGCGCCAGCTGGTAAACAACCTGCTCTACGAGCGGGGCGCGGAGCTGTTCAAAAACGCCTTGCCGCAGGAGGACGGCAGCAAAAAAATCACAGCCGTGCTGCTGGGCCTTGGCGCACACGGCACCGAAATGCTCAAGGCGCTTGCCTGGTATTGCCAGATGGATGGGTATCATGTGGAAATCAACGCCTTCGATATCGATCCCAAGGCCGCCGACCGCTTTACCGCCGCTGCGCCGGAGCTGATGAGCGATAACTACAACGGCGTTTCGATCCCAAACGAAGCGGAATATACGATCTACATCCACCCCGGCTGCGACATCACGACCAGAAGCTGCGCAAACGAGATCATGCAGATCAAGGATGTCACCTACGCCTTTGTGTCCCTCGGCTCTGACGAAAAAAACATCAGCGCCGCCGCCGAGCTTCGCATGCTGTTTGAGCGCATGAAGAGAAAGCCCGTCATACAGGCCGTCGTGCACAGCAGCGAGGAAAAAAGGGCGATGACCGGCATCACCAATTACCGCGGACAGCCCTACGACATCGAATTGATCGGGGATACGGACGCCTCGTATTCCGAGGATGTCATCCTGAATTCCCGCCTGGAGGCGGAAGCCCTCGCAAGGCATCTCAAGTGGAGCGACAGCGAGGACGAATTTTGGCAGTACGAGTACAACTACAATTCCTCTGTCGCTTCTGCGCTGCACATGAAGGCGCGCACCGCCTGCGGCATCCCCGGCGCGGATAAGGAGGAAGACGAGCTTACGCCGGAGGAAACGCAGATCATCAGCGCCCTGGAGCACCGCCGCTGGAACGCCTACATGCGCTCGGAGGGCTACATTTACAGCGGCTCGCCCGACAAGCGCACAAGAAACGACCTTGCAAAAATGCATCACGACCTTGTCGATTACAAGGCGCTGTCTGAGGAGGAAAAGCTGAAGGATAAGAGGGTGGGAAGCGCATAGGTATCGATTGAAATGAATCGGAGATTCATTTCAATCGGGCGGCTTTGTAGTCCAAGTGGGTTATTGGGTCGAAACGACTTTTGGTTGAAAGAATGTTCGAGAAGAAAGCAGTTTTTGCTGAAATCTCTGCGGAGATTTCCGGGCGCAAAAACTGTAAGGTGGCGATTATTTGTTCCGGTCGTCTGCGCTGCGCTCTTACGTAACGCGCCACGGCTCTGAAAGCCCACTGGGCTTTCATTCACTACCGT
>CADBNW010000234.1 GCA_902796025.1 uncultured Eubacteriales bacterium | reverse complement strand
TGTAATGCTTATTATACAAAACCGAACTAAGTCTGTCAATATATTTGAGATTGTTTTACGAAATTATTTCACTTATATGTCAAATATTAGGTTGTCCGCAAAAATGTCCTCAAAATCCTCCTCTGCAGCAAGGTCTACATAAATCGTTTTTTGACGCATCTGCTCGGCTCTTGCAAGACAGCTGCGGCTTAACGCCTGCATCTTCGCGCCGTCGCCCGCAGCGTTTCCAACGTTTATCACGCGCTTTTGCAGCTCAGACGGGATCAGGCCGATGATGCATGCGGACGGGACGCTCATATAGTTTCCAAAGCCGCCCGCCAAAAGCACCTCGTCTATTTGCGTCAGCCCGATCCCCATTTTGCGAACGAGGATGCTGATGCCCGCAGCGACTGCGGCCTTAGCCAGCTGCACTTCATTGATGTCCCTTGGATCGAGATAGACCTGCGGCGCGATCTCAAATCTTTCCTTCATTCTGCCAACGGGAGAAATGATCTCCTGCTCCACGAGGCAGGCGATGATGTCTATCAATCCGCTTCCGCAAATGCCCAGCGCAGGCTTTTGGCCGATTGTGGTGTAAGACGCCTTACCCGTGTCGTCCATCTTGAAATGATCGATCGCGCCTTCGATCGCTCCAGTCCCGCAGGCGATGTGTGCGCCCTCAAACGCAGGCCCTGCAGCACAGGAGCAGCACATAAAGCGGTCTTTGTGCTTCAGCACGATCTCACCGTTGGTTCCGATGTCGATCAGCAAAACGGTTTTGTCGCTTTTGTCCAACTCGCAGGAAAGCATCGCCGCGACGGTGTCCGCGCCGACGTAGCCGGAAATGCATCCGCCAAGCAGCGCGTTTTGCCCGTTCAGCATGCGGTCGTGGGCCGCGACGTAATAAGGCAGATACGGTGCCTTTGCCATGCCGGAGGCGTCGTAGTCGCCCGCAAAGTGCATCATGATGGTATTGCCCACAAGGCAAATGCGCGAAGGCTCGCAAGTGTCTTCGTCCAATCCGGCCTTTTGCAAAAGCTCTGTTTTCAAAGCGTCCAGCGCTTCCAGCATTTCCCGGTGCAAAAGCTCTTTTTGTTCCTTTCCCGCACAGGCGTAATTCAAGCGCGTGATCACGTCCGCGCCGTGGATGCGCTGCGGGTTCAGCATGGACGCGCGCGAAAGCTCCCTCCCGCTTTTGCGGTCCAAAAGATAAGCGGCGAGCGTAGTCGTGCCGATGTCGACGGCCATGGCCAGGCCCTCTTCCCCATCGGTTTCATAGACGCCGCGCTTTCCGCCCGTGAGGATGCTGCTTGCTTTTTCTTCCAAAAACACATGGCAGTCGCCGTACATTTCGCTTTTGCAGGCAAGGCAGGTACCGTCTTCCTCGATATCGACGCCGCCCTCTGCCCTTACGCGGCATTTGCCGCACATGCCCCGCCCGCCGCAGGGAGCGCTGAGCCTGACCCCATTTCGCGCCAGCACGTCGTACAGCCTTTCACCGCTTTGCGCCTCAAATACGCGCTCCGGCTCATTTGCGCCGGCCTGAAAATACAGCTTTAGCATTGCCCTTTTTGCCTCCGCGCTTATTGTTTTCTTTCGTCTTGCCGCGTATCTCCTGTGCCTTTTTATTCTCCTGCGGGCCGTTGTCCCGAATAAGACAGCGCTCTCCCCGGCCGATAAGGTCGAGCCGCCCCGCGATGCGAAGCGCCTTCATCACCAGCGCCCGGTTCTCCGGCCGGTTGTACTGCATCAGCGCGCGCTGCATCGCCTTGTCCTCCGCTTTTTTTGCGACGTACAGCTTTTTGCCGGTTCTGGGATCTGTTTCGGTGTAGAACATGCAGGTAGACAGCGTACCCGGCGTCGGATAAAAGTCCTGCACTTGCTCTGGATGGAGGTGCGTTTTATGCATGTACTCCGCAAGCTGTATGGCGTCGTTCAGGGTGCAGCCCGGGTGGCTGGACATGAAATACGGCACCAGGAATTGCTTCTTTCCGTATTTGGCGTTGGCCTTTTCATATTTTTCCCGGAACCGTTCAAACTGCGCGATGCCCGGCTTGCCCATATACTGCAGTACCTTGTCCGACACATGCTCCGGCGCGACCTTCAGCTGTCCGCTGATGTGATACTGCACAAGGCTGTTGAGCAGCAGATCCTTTTTGTCCAGCAGCATATAGTCGTAGCGTATGCCGCTGCGAACAAAAACCTTCTTTACGCCCGGCAGCTTTCTAAGCTCCTCCAGGATGTCCACATATTCGCTGTGATCCGCGTCCACGTTCGGGCAGGGCTCCGGAAAAAGGCACTGTCTGTGGGGACAGGTGCCGCGCTTTAGCTGCTTTTCGCATGCGGGACGGCGGAAATTCGCCGTCGGCCCGCCCACGTCGTGGATAAAGCCCTTAAAGCCCGGCATCTTCGTAAGCAGCTTTCCCTCCTGCAGGATGGACTCCTTGCTGCGGGAGGTCACGATGCGCCCCTGATGGAAGGTGAGCGCGCAAAAGCTGCACGCGCCAAAACAGCCGCGCTCGCTCACGATGGAAAACTCCACCTCCGAAAGCGCCGGTATGCCGTCCTGCGCGTCGTACATCGGATGCCATTTGCGCATGTAAGGCAACGCGTAGGTTTTGTCCAATTCATCTGTGCTGAGCGGCAGCGCGGGAAGATTTTGCACAAGGTACCTTGCCCCATGCTTTTGGGCCAGCATTTTTCCCCGTATGGGATCCTGATTGTTGTATTCGTCCATGAATGCGCGGCAATAGGCGTGCTTGTCCGCCATGACCTCCTCGGCGGAGGGGATGATAACAGCCTCATTTGGCACTTCTTTGCTCATCACACAGGTGCCCCGCACGCGGCAGTCCTGCGCGGGGGCGCCGCTTTGGGCAAAGGCCGCGACCTCAAGGATCGTTCTTTCCCCCATGCCGAACATCAGCACGTCCGCGCCGCTGTCCACAAGGATGGAATTGCGCACGCGGTCATCCCAGTAATCATAGTGGGCAAAGCGCCGAAGCGACGCCTCCACGCCCCCGATGCCGATAAAAATGTCGCCGTAGGCCTCGCGGATGCGGTTGCAATACACAACGCTTGCGCGGTCCGGCCGATGCCCGCCCTTTCCGCCGGGAGAATACACATCGTCGTTTCTGCGCTTTTTGGCGGCGGTATAGTTGTTCACCATGGAATCCACTACGCCCGCGCTCACCAAAAAGCCCAGGTGCGGCCTTCCGAAGAGCATAAACGCTTCCTTGGAATGCCAGTCTGGCTGCGGCAGCATGCACACGCGGTATCCGGCCGCCTCCAGGGTCCTGGATATGATCGCAAGCCCAAAGGAGGGGTGATCCACATAGGCATCCCCCGTCACATACACAAAATCCGGCTGCGACCAGCCGCGCCTGCGCATGTCCTCGTAGCTTACCGGCAAAAAGCCCGCTCCGGCTTCCTTTCCGCTCATTTACGCCTCCTTGGGCTGGGCAGCGTCCATACGGCTTTTCACCTGCTCCAGCGCCTGCGTGCAGTCTGTGATCAGCTTTTCAAGGGACGAGCCCGTTTGGGCGAAGCTCAGCATCCCCTGCATGCGGGGCAACAGCTTCATGCGCCTGTCGCTTTTGAGCGCCGTAATCAGCGCCTGCGGATCCAGCTTCGCATCCGGAGAAAAGCGCAGCAGCATCGCCCCCTGGCGATAGCTCACGTGGTCGATTCCAAGCGCCTCGCATGCACTCTTCAGCTGGGAAATGTAGATCAGGTTCATGACCGGCTTTCCGGGGTCACCGAAGCGGTCGATCAGCTCGTCGATCACGTCGTCCCGGCTGGTATCGTCGTGGATCTCCGCGATCCTTTTGTACATCTCGATGCGCATGGAATCGGCGGAGATGTATTCTGCGGGAATAAACGCGTCCAGCTGCAGATCAATGCGCGCCTGGATCGGCGAAGGCACGTTCGTTCCCTGCAGCTCGGCCACGGCTTCGTTGATCATCTTTACATACAGGTCGTAGCCCACCGCTGCCATGTGGCCGCTTTGCTCCGCGCCAAGAATGTTTCCGGTGCCTCGGATCTCAAGATCCCGCATGGCCACGCGGAAGCCGGAGCCAAATTCTGTAAACTCCCGGATGGCGCTTAAGCGCTTCTCCGCGTCCTGGGTCAGGATCTTTCGCGGGTTTACCGTAAGATAGGCGTAGGCGATGCGGTTACTGCGCCCAACGCGCCCGCGCAGCTGGTACAACTGCGACAAACCAAAGTGATCTGCGTCGTACACGATCAGGGTGTTTGCCCTTGGCACGTCAAGCCCCGCTTCTATGATCGTACTGCACAAAAGCACGTCAAATTTGCCGTCATAAAAATCCAGCATGACGTCTTCCAGGTTTTGCTCCTTCATCTGCCCGTGCGCAAAGGCGATGCGCGCCTCCGGCACCAGCTTTTTAAGCCGGTTATAGATCAGCTCTATGGACTGCACCCTGTTGTACAGCACATACACCTGCCCGTCTCGCGCAAGCTCCCTTAAAATCGCGTCGCGCACCAGACCGTCGGAATACTCGCACACGTAAGTCTGCACCGGAAAGCGCTCCTCCGGTGGCGTGTTCAGGATGGACATATCGCGGATGCCGACCATGGACATATGCAGCGTGCGTGGAATGGGCGTAGCCGTCATCGTCAATACGTCCACGCTCTTTTTATACTGCTTTATCTTTTCCTTGTGGCCAACGCCAAAGCGCTGCTCCTCGTCCACGACCAAAAGGCCCAGATCCTTATATTCGATTTCGTTGCTCAAAAGCCGGTGCGTGCCGATGATAAAATCGATTTCGCCGGTCTTAAGCTTTTGTATGATCTCCTTTTGCTCCGCCGCGCTCTTAAAGCGGCTAAGCGTCTCGATGTGCACGGGGAAGTTTCCAAAGCGGTTCAGCGCGGTCGCGTAGTGCTGCTGTACCAAAATGGTCGTCGGCGCAAGCAGCACAGCCTGCTTTCCGTCCATCACGCACTTGAATACCGCCCGCAGCGCGACCTCGGTTTTACCGTATCCTACGTCGCCGCACAAAAGCCGATCCATCACGGTGGGCTGCTCCATGTCGTGCTTGATCTCGGCGATCGCCGTCACCTGATCGGGCGTTTCCTCAAAGGGAAAGGCGTCTTCAAACTCCTTTTGCCAGGGCGTATCGGGGCTGAAGGCGTAGCCCGGCACGGTGGAGCGCTGGGCGTAGAGCTCGATCAATTCGCCCGCAATCTCCTTGATGGAGCGGCGCACCTTCGCCTTCTGCTTTTGCCAGTCGCCTCCGGACAGGCTGCTAAGGCGCGGGGTCTCCCCCTCAGAGCCTATGTACTTTTGCACCCGATCCATCTGATCGGTGGGAACGTACAGCTTATCGGTGCCGCCGTATCGGATGTACAAAAAGTCGCGCGCTACGCCCTCCACGGTCATGCGGACGGTACCTAGATACTGGCCGATACCGTGGTTTTCATGCACCACGTAGTCGCCTTGCTTTAGCTGGATGAAGGCGGAGGTCTTTTTATCCTGGCTGCTCCCTGCGCGCTTTTTCTGCTTGCCGCGGCCAAAGACGTCGTCCTCGCTGTAGACGTACAGCCCGATTTTTGGAAACACGAAGCCGCCGGAAAGATTCCACGGCAATATGACGGGAACTCCGGGCTTCAGAGCATAGTCTTCCTCCTCCACAAAGGGCGCGACGACGTTTTCCTCATAAAGTGTCCTGCTTAGCCTCTGGCCCCGCGCGGTGCCGCCGGTAAGCAGCACGATCAGCGCCTTTTCCTCCTGTCTGCGGCTGATTTCCCTTGCCAGCTCATGGGTGTTGGAATTAAAGCGCGCCGCCGCGTAGGATTCAAACTGCACAAGCGCCTTGGGCGCGATGTCGTACTGCGAGCGCAAAAACGCGTCGATGCAGACGGTTTTGTGCTTTGTCAGATCGCTTAGCAGCTTTTCGTAATTAAGCAGGATCTCGCTTTGGGCGCGCAGCGCTTCGCCGCGCTCAAAGGCCGCCTTGTAATTCAGCAAAAAGTCGTCCCTGAGTCCCAGCATGCGCTGCTTTATTCCGTCCGCGTGGTCCAAAAACACGATGCACTGAGGTATAAGCTCTACGACGCTCGTCATGCAGGGGCACAAAACGGCGCTTAGCGGATAAGTCATTTCCGCAAATCTTCCGTTTTGCAGGGCGTCCACAAGCGGCAGGTAGCGCTTAGCAAGCGCCCCGTCGGGCTTTGCCGTTTTGTTTTGCGCAGTCTCCTGCTCCCCTTCCGCCTGTTTTTTAGGCTTATCCTCCTCTGAGTCTTCAGGGGCAGCCAGTTCAAAGAACTTTTCAAAGGGCACAAGGCCAAACTGCCTTTCAATGGAGCGCTGACGATCCAGCTTTTCTCCGCCCGATTCCTCCGTCAATAGCTTTTCAAGCTGCTTGGCCGCGCTTTGCGCCTCCTCCGGGCGCATCAGCGCTTCCTTGGCCGGGTAGACGCACACCTCCTCCAGCGCGTTCAAGCTTCGCTGGGTGAGCACGTCGAATTCTCTTATGGAGTCGATCTCGTCGTCAAAAAACTCGATGCGGATGGCGTTTGCCATGGAGACGGGAAAGATGTCCACAATGCCGCCGCGCATGGAGCACTGGCCCTTGCTCTCCACCATATAGGCGCGCTCGTACCCCGCATCCGTCAATTGCTTTATCAGGATCTCCGGCTTTTGCGTTTCGCCGCTTTTGATATAGGTGATGCTTTCTTTAAAGCGTTCCCCGCAGCAAACATACTGGATCGCCGCTTCCGCAGGCACCACCAGCGCCTGCACCTTGCCGCACAAAAAGTCGCCAAGCGCCGTAAGCCTTTGCAGGCTCGTCTCCTGGCTGCTGGCATCGGACTTTATAAATGAGATCTCAAGCGAGGGCAGGGCGCGCGCGCTCACGCCAAGGCTGTTCAGATCCTCAGCGTTTCTCCTGGCTGCCAGCTCGTTTTCGCATAGCAGCAAAAACGGTGCGTCGACCTCGTCCTTTACAGCGGCGATGACCGCCGTCGCAGCGGCGTCGTCCAGGCCGCTTACACTGATTGCCCTTACGTCGTCAAGCGCCTTTTTCAGAAGCCTAACGCCCTCAAGCCCCTTTAAGGCCTGGATGATGCTGTTCGTGTTTTCTTTTTTCATCATGCTTTTATTTTCGATAAATAGGCTCTGATTTGCTCTGCGCCGCCCGAGATAAACGCGTCGATGGCTTCCGCAGCTTGCTTTACCGCCACCTCAAGCGCATCAGCCGCGTCTCCCTTTGGCTTTGACAGCACATAGTCCTTTAGATCCATATATTCCGGCGGACGGCCGATGCCGACCCGGAGCCTTGGAAAATCACTGCTTCCCGTCAGCTCCACGATGTTTCGCATGCCGTTATGGGTCCCGGCGCTTCCGTTGGTTCTGAAGCGCAATTGGCCAAGCGGCAGATCGATGTCGTCGTACACCGTCAAAAAATCGCACATCTGACATTTATACCAATGGATCAGCTGCACCGCGCTTTCGCCGGAGAGATTCATATACGTCTGCGGCTTACACAAAACGACGCGCTCTCCCCCGATCGAGCCCTCGCCGACCAGCGCCTTGCACTTTTTGCGATCGACGGCGATGCCATGCTTCTGCGCAAGCGCGTCCACCACCCGAAAGCCCGTATTATGCAGCGTATCGCGATACTCGCTGTCCGGATTGCCAAGTCCAACGATTACAAGCATTGTTCCTCCGCGAAAACAGCCCGCAGCTTTACTGCCGCCCAGCCAATATTATCAGCTTATTTTACACCAAAGCGCCTCCGCTGTCAAATGGTATACCCTTTACCTTACAGTTTCATAACGAATTCTCCGGCAAACGTCGCCTCCAGACCTTGGTTTCAGGAACCCGTCCCCGAAAAGCTTTCCAAAAGCATTGCATTCAATTGTAAATTATGATAAAATAAAAGAAAAAATGCAAAGAGGTTCAGATGAACATTTTTAAAAAGCTATTCAGACGCCGCAAAAACACGATCAATCTGAGCGCCGAGGAGGCTTACGCCGGCGAAAGCTCTCAGGATCCTGCAAAGCATGCCGATGCAGAAGAACCTGCTTCCCCTGCCAAAGCCAGGCTTAGCGAGACGCCGGCAAGCGACGCCGCTTCCGCAGCGGACGAGGCCGCGCGCGCTGGCAGCGCCAGCACGTCCGAACCTATTCCGGAGCCGGAAGCGCCCTCGTCCTATCCCGAGCAAAGCGGCGCAGTGTTTTTAAGCGCACAGGAGCCGGAGGGCGTCAAGGAGCGTTTGCGCCTGTTTTTGCGCGATAACGCAAAGGGCTTTCAGGAGGATGCCACCTCCTTCAGCGCTGTACTGGACGATGCTGTAAGCCTTCGGATTCGTGTGAAGCGGATTCAGCCCGGCGATATGGATCTTGCCTCTTCGATCCCATCGGAGGCCAAGGAGCGCCTGCAGGAGGCTCTTGACATCATCGCAACCTTCGACGTTCGCCTGAGCGTGAGCGTAAAAGCTCCCGAGGAAAATGCCATTACCCGGATCCTCATCTCCCTTGCAGAGGAATTCAAAGGATACTATGCGCGTAACGAACAAACCCTGATGCGCTGGGATGGCGTTTTGCTTTTGGATCGCGACGGCGAAACCCAAATCAATTCAAAGGACCCGGAACCGGCCGCAAATGACGATACCCCAGCGGACGAAGAAGCCTCGCTGAATGCGGACGATGCTTCTATCGCGCAAGAGGATGCAGATGTGGCGGAAGCGAAGGCAGATCCTTCTTTAGAAGCAGCGCAGCCTGAGCCCGAAGAAACGCCCTTTCAGAAGCGGCAAAAGCTGATCGAAGAAGAGATGACCCGGCACGGCATCCCACTGGAGTACAGCGTTTCCGCCCAGCTTGAGCCAACGGCCATTCATCTTCCCTCCCGCGACGATATGCTAAAGCGCGCCTGCAGCCTCATGTTCGTAAGCTACGCGGCCAGGCAGGTTGGCGCAAAGGCGGAGGGCACTGCGATCACGCGCATCAACCGCGCGCTTGAACGCCTCGATGCCGCATACGATCTTCGTTCCGCGCTTACGCCAAAGGAAAACGACATGATCCAGCAGCCCGGCTCCGCCCGCGCCGAAATGCTGAAAAGCCGCGCCGAAGCCTCTGCCACGATCCTGTGGGCGCTGGGACTGTTCGAGCTTTCCTGGCCCTCCTCCCCCTGCGATAACAAAGCGCTGGAAACCCTGTTTGCAAGCAGCTCTCTGCATGCGCTTGCGGGGGAAGCGGTGCCGAGAGAACAGGAAGAGCTTTTGTACCAGTACGAGCTCACCACGCGCCTGCATTCCGCCTGTCTAAACCTTTCCGCCGCGCAATCAAAGGAACTGGAGCTCGATCAGGACGTGATCTACGAGCGGCACTATGCGCTCAATTGGCTGCTTGGCGTCTCCGGACGGAAAGCCTGGGACGACATCATCCCGGCGACCTGATCAATAAATCAAGAGGTACATTTCATGAGCATTAGCATAAATACCGCGCGTCCCGGCCTTTGGCCCGTCATGCTTACGCCGTTTACCGCTGCGGGCGAAGTGGACTATGATGCCCTTGAACGCCTGATCGCATGGTACGAGGAGGCGGGCGTGGACGGGCTGTTTGCCGACTGCCAGTCCTCTGAGATCTTTTTTCTTAGCTTCAAGGAGCGCGTTCAGATCGCATCCTTTGTCAAAAAGCACGCGCACGTTCCCGTCATCGCCTCCGGCCACGTTTCAGACGGCTTCAGCCAGCAGCTGGAGGAATTGAGCGCCATCGCCGCGACCGGCGTAGACGCGCTAATCCTGATCACAAACCGCCTGGTTCCCCCCGGCAGACAAAATGAAAGCATCATGCCCTGCGTACATGCGATCGCAAAGGCGATCGCGGACATTCCTCTTGGTTTTTATGAGTGCCCTTATCCCTTTAAGCGCCTGATCACTTTGGACGAGCTCAAGGCTTGCCGCGACATGGATCGTTTCCGCTTTATGAAGGATACCTGCTGCGACCTTGCCACCATCAAAAATCGTCTGAACGTCCTTCACGGCAGCAGCTTTGGACTGTTCAATGCTAATACCACCACCTGCCTGGACAGTGTGCTTGCGGGCGCAAAGGGCTTTTCCGGCGTGATGCTGAACTTCCATCCCCGCCTGTATCGGATCATGCTGGACAGGGCCGTGGCAGACCCAGCTGCAGCGCGCCTTATCCAGAGCTATCTTACCATGTTTTCTGAAATAGAGCGGCAATACTATCCCGTAAACGCCAAGTACCACCTTGTACAAAAGGGAATACTTTCCAGCGCGTTTGCCCGCACCAAGCCGGCTGAAGGGCTGAGCGAGACCTTTATGGAAGAGGTCCGTCAGCTGGACAGGGCCGCAAGCGATCTGGAGGCGAGATTTGGAGGCGTTAACTAAGCAAAACACGGTGCTGGGCATCCTTGCGCACGTCGACGCAGGCAAAACCACCCTCACTGAAGCAATTCTTTTAAAAAGCGGCTCGATCCGCCGCGCAGGGCGGGTAGATCACAAGGACACCTTTTTGGATACCGACGTTCAGGAACGAGAGCGCGGCATTACGATTTATGCCAAAAATGCCCTGTTTTCGTGGAAGGAGCGGCCCTTTACCCTGATCGATACCCCCGGTCACACCGATCTTGCGGGCGAAGCCGAACGCACGCTTTCAGTTCTGGACGCCGCTGTGCTTTTGATCAGCGCGCCGGATTCCGTGCAGGGGCATACCCTCACTTTATGGAAGCTGCTGGAGCGCTACAACGTTCCAACGCTTCTGTTTATCAATAAGATGGATATGCCAGGTGTGCGGCAGGAAGCGCTGATGGCAGACATAAAACAGCGATTAAGTCCCTTATGCGCCCTGTATGGAAGCCCCGAAATGGCGGAGACAGCCGCGCTTTTAAGCGATGAGCTCACCGAAGCCTATCTTGAAACCGGTCTATTGCCGCAAAGCGCCTGCTCGGATGCCTTCAACGCGCGCAGGCTGTTTCCCTGCGTGTTTGGCTCCGCCTTGCGCTTTGAAGGCGTGGAAACGCTTTTGAACATCGCAAGCGAGCTTACGCGCTCCAACGCGAAGGGCGAAGCCTTTTCCGCTTTGATCTATAAGATCGCCCACGACAAAAATGGCGAAAAGCTCGCCTTTTTAAAGGTCACCGGCGGAACGCTCCGCGTCCGCATGCCGCTGCGCCTTTCCGGGCGCACGCAGGACAGTCCGGAGGAAAAGGCCGCCTCCATCCGCTTTTACTCCGGCGAAAAATACACGACGGCAGAGCTTGCTCCGTGCGGCAGCGTCTGCGCCGTGACGGGCTTAAAAAGCGCCTTGGCGGGCGACCGTCTTGGCGTTCAGGAAGCACAGATCAAGCCCGAGTTGGAGCCGGTGTTCACCTACCGCGCTGTGTTTTCCGAAGGGCAGGATCCCTTTACAGCCCTTGCCGCCTTTAAGCAGCTTGAGGAAGAAGATCCTCTGCTTGGCGTAAGCTGGGATCCCATCCACAAGGAGATCCACGTGCGCGTGATGGGCGACGTTTCGCTTGAGATCCTCACGCGCACCCTGCTTGAACGCTTTGGCCTTCGCGTGGGCTTTGACGCAGGCAGCATCCTCTATAAAGAAACCATCGTCGCCCCCGTAAATGGATACGGGCATTACGAGCCGCTTCGCCACTACGCCGAGGTGCATCTTCGCCTGAGCCCCGGCGCGCGCGGCAGCGGGATCGTCATTAGAAGCGAAGTAAGCACAGACGATCTCGCATTGTCCTGGCAAAGGCTGATCGCGACGCATCTTACCGAGCGCCAGCACAGGGGCGTTTTGACCGGTGCTCCGCTTACCGACGTGATCATCACGATCACCGCCGGGCGGGCACACTTAAAGCACACCGAAGGCGGCGATTTTCGCCAGGCCACCTACCGCGCGGTAAGGCAGGCCCTTATGCAGGCGGAAAGCGTCCTTTTGGAGCCCTGGTATAAGCTGAGCCTTAGCCTGCCGGAGGAATGCTGCGGGCGCGCAATGAACGATATCACCCTCATGGGCGGAAGATTCGATCCGCCCCAGCACGATCCGGACGGCACCTGTCAATTGACGGCGTACGCCCCTGTACGCCGCGTCTCAGGCTACCAGCGGGAGCTTTCATCCTATTCACGCGGGATGGGCCATATGACGCAAAGCCTGTATCTTTGGGACGTCTGCCCCGATCAGGCAAGCATCGTGTCCGCCATCGGCTATGACCCGGAAGCGGATCTGGAAAATCCCGCCTCCTCCGTTTTTTGCTCCCACGGCGCCGGCGTTTTGGTGCCCTGGCAGGAGGCCAAGGCGCACATGCACATCGAGACCGAGCGCGTGCGAAGCGCGGCGGACGAAGCGCCAAGGTCAGCCTCGACCCGCAGTGGCTTTGACAGCGACGAAGAGCTCAAGGCGATCTTTGAGCGTACCTACGGCAAAATCGAGCCGCGCCGTTTCGACCGGCGCCCTGTGCAGGTGCAAGCAGAAAGCCACGTCGAGGTGCTCACCCTGCCAGAGCGCCCGGAGTATTTGCTGGTGGACGGCTACAACATCATTTACGCCTGGTCAGATTCCTTTGGGATAGGGCAGGTCGATCTTGACATCGCGCGGCGGGCGCTAAGCGACATGCTGGACAACTATGCCGCGACGCGAAAGGTGCACATCATTTTGGTCTTTGACGCCTATAAGGTAAGGCACAATCCCGGCAGCACCGAATGCTATGGCAACATCGAGATCATCTATACCCGCGAAGCCCAAACCGCGGACAGCTACATCGAAAAACTCGCCCACGAGTTAAGCGCCCTAAACCGCGTCCGCGTGGCTACGGGCGACGGGCTGGAACAGTTGATCATCCTTGGCTCCGGCGCGCTCAGAATGACCGCCCGCGAGCTGCTGGAGGAAATAAACGCCTCGGAAGCCGAAATACGAAAGCTCGCAGAGCAAATGAACCGAAGCAAAGCCCGCACTAATCTTGGTGAAGCCCTGCGCGACGCGCTGCAGAAAAAGGAAAAGCCATGAAACGCGCGCTGCTGCTACAGGGTCTGTCCTGCTTTGCACTTGGATTAGCGGCATATTTACTGCGCCCGCTGGCTTTTGTGCATACGGTCCTGTTGTGGATCGCAGTGCCGCTTTGCGGCTTTGGAACGAGCTTTCATGCGGTACATAAAAGCGTAAACCCCTATCTTGCCTGGCTGCTTCCCCCGCTTATGCTGACGCTTTCAGGCGTCATCGTCACGCTTGGCTACCTGCCTGGCGGAGGGATCATGCTGCTCACGGCTTTTTTAAGCCTGATCGGTTCAGCTGCAGGCGAAACCTATTTGAACAGAAAGCGAAAGAAACATGAGCACAAGCGTTAGATCGCGCAAATATTATACAAGCGACGAAAGCGGCAATTCCGCGCAGGCGTTTACGATCCTCTCCCATTACAGCAAGGCCATCAAGGAATTGTATACCACCTGCCTCGTGGTGAGCGGTTCCCATCAGGCTGCGCGCGAATGCCTGTGCGATTGCCTTATCGCGCATCCGCATCAAACAGACGTGCGGAAGATGCGTAAGCTCTGCGCTGAAATCGCATTAAAGCACCTTGGCCCTTCCGTCGAGATCGATTATTTGAATGACGCGCCGGGCCTTGGCGACCTGTCTTACGAGGTGAGGCGCTGCGCCATGCTGCTGTACGGCTGCGGGCTTAGTGTATCGCAGGCTGCGCGCGCGCTTGGCCTCAGCAAAGCCGCCGTTCGGGAAATGGATCTGAAGGCGCGCGCCTCGCTCAAATGCCCCAAGGATACCTCCCGCAGGAGGATGCTTGCCATCCTGTGCAGAAAGGAACTGAAAAACGGCGCGGAGGTGCCTGAGGAAGCGTATCTCGTGCGCACGATGGCCCATAAGCTGGAGCAGCAAAGCGCGTCGTCGCGCGTTCAATCCTCCAGCAGCGGATCGCCCAGCCTTCTTTTCAGCTTCCTGTTTTTGCTTCTGCTCTGCGCTGGGATCTGGCTGTCCGCAGTGATCTTTCATTACTTCCTTCAAATGCGTCATTGAACGGAGGGACTATGGCAGAATACCGCGGCAGTGTGGATACCATCATCTTTCGCAACGAAGACAACGGCTACTGCGTAATGCTTGTAAAGCCCGATCAGGGAAAGGCCTTTACCGCAGTAGGCGTGATCCCTTATGCCCAGGAGGGCGATCTTGTAAGTCTTTCGGGCGAATGGGTGGAGCACGGCTCCTACGGAACGCAGCTCAAGGTCAGCAGCTTTTCCTTTGCCACGCCGCAGGGCCGCAGCGAAATTGAAAAATATCTTTCCTCCGGCTTTATTCACGGCATCGGCGCGCCCATGGCCCACCGCATCGTGCGTCTGTTTGGCGATAAAACCATCGAGATCATGGATGCGCAGCCCGAAAGGCTGCTCGAGGTAGAGGGCATCGGTCCCAAGACGCTCAAAAAAATCGTCGCCTCCTACAGCGAGCATCGCGCGGCGCAAAACGCCATTATGTATTTTTTGAATCTTGGCATCTCCCCTTCCCTTGCCAACCGCATTTACGAAAAATACGGCAGCGACGCCGTTTTGGTAAGCAAAACGGATCCCTACCGCCTCTGCGACGAGATCAGGGGAATCGGCTTTGTCACAGCGGATCGCATCGCCTTTGGCGTTGGCTTTAAGCCCGGCGACGAACACCGTCTGGCAAGCGGCATCCGCTACGTGCTTGAGGAGAGCCTGAACAACGACGGGCACACCTATCTTCCGGAAAGCACGTTTCTAAGCCGTGCTTGCGAGATCCTTGGCGTAAATGAAGAAGAGATCCAGCGCGCTGCTCAGCGTCTTGCCCTGCAGGGCAAGATCATTTACGATCAGGTTGACGGCGAAAACTGTGTGTTTTCAAAAAGCGCCTATGATTGCGAACTGGATATCGCAAACCGCCTTCATCAGCTTATCCGGCGTCCCATCGATCCGGATACCGCGCCCAAAGTGCATACCACGCTTTCCAGCGGCATCGAGCTGTCCCAGGCCCAGGTCGAAGCGCTCGAGACGGCGCTCAAAAACCGCGTCTGCGTGATAACGGGCGGCCCAGGGACCGGCAAAACCACCCTGATACGCGGCATCATCGAAAGCCTTCAGGAGGACCGCAAAATCGCCCTTGCCGCCCCCACCGGCAGAGCAGCCAAGCGCATGAGCGAGGCTACCGGTCTTGAAGCGATGACCATCCATCGCCTGCTGGAATATGGTCAGGGCGAGGATGAGCTTTTCAACCGCAACGAGAGCGCTCCGCTCAAGCAGAAGATCGTGATCGTGGACGAAATGTCCATGGTGGATATTTTTCTGATGCGCGCCCTTTTAAGGGCGTTAAAGCCAGACGCGCACCTGATCCTGACCGGCGACAGCGACCAGCTTCCTTCCGTTGGCGCGGGCAACGTGCTGAAGGATATCATCGCAAGCGGCAGCGTGCCCGTGATCCGGCTTACGGAGATCTTCAGGCAGTCGCGCTTAAGCGACATCGTGCTGAACGCGCACCGCATAAACCGGGGCGAAATGCCTGTTGTGAACGGCAAAGGCAGCGACTTCTTTCTGGAAAGGTGCGAAAGCGCTTCCCGGGCCGCCGAGGGCGCGGTAGAGCTTGTCAAAACCCGCCTTCCAGGCTTCATGAAGCTGGATCCCGTAAAGGATATCCAGGTCATGGCCCCCATGAAGCGGGGCGAGGCGGGCGTTTTTGCCATGAACGAGCTGCTGCAGCAGCATCTGAATCCCCCCTCCGACAAAAAGCCGCAGTTAAAACGCGGACAGACCGTGTTCCGCCTGAGCGACAAGGTCATGCAGACCCGCAATGATTACAGCGCCTGTTGGACGCGCGCGGGAGAGGAAGGCAGCGGCGTGTTTAACGGCGACATCGGCTATATAACGGAAGTGGACAGCGAAAACAAGCTCGTGACCGTGCGCTTTGAGGATGAGCGCCTGTGCGTCTACGACCGCGAAATGCTGGAGGATCTGGAGCTTGCCTACTGCATGAGCGTGCACAAAAGTCAGGGCTGCGAATTTCCCTGCATCGTGCTGCCCCTTGTCGGCGGCCCGCCCATGCTGATGACCCGAAACCTTTTGTATACCGCTGTCACGCGCGCCCGCAAGCTCGTCGTCATCATCGGGCGAAGTGCGTGCGTGCAGCAGATGGTAAACAACAACCACATTCAATCCCGCTTCTCCTCGCTGTGCTTCCGTCTTAAGGAGCTAAGCGGCATATTTGGCGGCAATGAAGCTTGATGTAAACCGGTTTATGGAGGTTCTCCGCGATTACCTCTTTGCCCCAAGGGCGATATGCCTTGGCTGCAAAGACAAGCGCGGCGCGGATCAGGGATACCTCTGTGCCAAATGCTACAGCGCCCTGCAGCCGCTCTATCTGCAGGAATTGGCTGAGGCTCCCATCTGTGCTTTCTGCGGCGATGTCAAAATCGGCAATCGCTGCCCGACCTGCACCAGAAGAAACGCAAAAACGCTTCGGGCCTTTGCGGCATACGATTACGCCGAGCCCGTGAGGCAACTGGTGCACGAAATCAAGTTTTCCGGCTGGTGGCGCCTTGCAGACTGGATGGCCCAGGAGATGGCAAAAGCCCTCGCCTCCTGCCCTCCCTATCCCGCAACCGTTATCACAGCCGTTCCGCTCAGCAAGCAGCGCATGCGAGAGCGTGGCTACAACCAGTCTGAAAAGCTTGGGCGCGCCCTTGCCCAATCAACAGGGATACCGTATCAGAATCTTCTTTTTCGCCGCGTCAACACGCGCCAGCAGGCAACGCTTTCGGCGAAACAGCGGCGAAACGCGCTAAAGGGCGCTTTCCAGGCCATCAAGCCCCTGTCGGGCCAACGCGTTTTGCTGGTGGACGACGTGCGCACTACCGGCACCACCATGGTGCGCTGCGCGGAGGCTCTGTTTGAGGCTGGCGCAGAGGACGTCGCCGTGATCAGCTTTGCGTGCGCGCTAAAGCATCCGCCCCTTTCCCGTCGCTATAACCCCGATCGCGGCATAAAGCTTATAAAGCCCGAACCCGACGATTTCTAAAAAAATGGAGCCTTCCCTCCCCGGAAGCTCCATTTCTGATTTTTATCATTTATGGTACAGCTTGTGTACTTCGTACTTGGGCTCGCAGCTTATATTGATGCCGAGCTTTTTGTAGATCTTTTCGTCCACCGCGGAAGGGATCACGCTGAAATGCGCGTCGCAGCCCTTTAGCTTGCTAAGCTGCTGCTGTGCTAGCTCCGCGCCGGGATTGGAGGCCGCGGACACGCACAGCGCGATCAGCACCTCGTCCGTATGCAGCCTTGGATTGTGATGGCCCAGATGGTTCAGCTTTAGCTGCGTGATAGGCTCGATGACCTCCGGAGGCAAGAGCTTTAATTCCTTGGGAATGCCGGCAAGGGCCTTCAGGGCATTCAGTATCAGCGCAGCCGCCGCGCCAAGGAGCGAGCTTGTCTTGCCCGTGATCAGCGTGCCGTCCGGCAGCTCTATGGCGCCTGCCGGCGCGCCGGTAGTCTGCTCCCGCAAAAGCGCAGCGCCGATCGCGGGGATGATCTCAGGACCGATGCCCGCGCGCTTTACGATCAGTTCAAGCTTTCGAACAGTCTCTGTCTCAACGCCCGCGCGCTTGGCCTCGACCTGGGCGGAATAAAGCCTGCGTATGATCTCGCGCTTGGATGCCTCCTGGCAGGCTTCGTCGTCGATGATGCATTCCTTTATCATGTTTACGCCCATATCTGTAGGCGAAGCGTAAGGGCACTGCCCCAGCAGCTTTTCAAACATGGAGCGCATGACCGGGAAGATCTCCACATCGCGGTTGTAATTGACTGCCGTCACACCATAAGCCTCCAGATGATAGGGATCGATCATGTTGATGTCGTTCAGATCCGCTGTAGCGGCCTCATAGGCCTGATTGACTGGATGGTTCAAGGGCAGATTCCAGACCGGGAAGGTCTCAAACTTTGCGTAGCCGGAGGGGATGCCGCGCTTGAAGTCGTGGTATAGCTGGCTTAAGCAGGTGGCCATTTTGCCGCTTCCGGGGCCCGGCGCGGTCACGACCACCAGCGGACGGGTGGTTTCGATGTATTCGTTGCGGCCATAGCCGCTTTCGCACACGATATCGTTTACATTGTGGGGATAGCCCTTGATGGGATAATGCAAATAGGAGCGGATGCCAAGGCTCGTGAGCTTTCTTCTGAAGCTGTCTGCGCCGGGCTGATTTTCGTATTGGGTGATGACCACGCCGCCTACGTAAAACCCCATCGAGCTGAATACGTCCATCAGGCGCAGGGCTTCTTCGTCGTAGGAGATGCCAAGGTCGCCGCGCTGCTTGTTCTTTTCGATGTCCGCCGCGCAGATGGCCACGATGATCTCCACGTCTCCCCCAAAGGATTGCAGCATATGGATCTTGCTGTCCGGCTTAAAGCCCGGCAGCACGCGCGAAGCGTGATAATCGTCAAAGAGCTTGCCGCCAAATTCCAGATAAAGCTTGCCGCCAAATTCCGCGATGCGTTCCTGGATGCGTTCCGACTGGATCTTTACGTATTTGTCGTTGTCAAAGCCAATGCGCATATGCTACCCTCCCATTATATGCAAACGATGTGCGTTTGATCTCAGTATTCCTGCTGGTGCGTGCCCACATACCAGATGTCTCTTTCGCCGGAGTAATAGTCCTCGCTCAGCGTCTCGCGCTTGACCTCCACACCGGTGTCCCAGTCGTAGTAGATCCTCTCAAGCTTGCTGCGCCGACCAAGCTTGCCTTCCTTGACCAGCACGCGCTGCGTTGTATAGTAGGCGATCTCGCCGGATTTGTCCTCCACAAGGTCGATCGCGGGATTTTTGATATTGTTCTGCACGATGGTCGAAACCAGATCGATGCGATACTCGGGGCGGTTTCCGTAAATGTAGACCGTTGCGCTTTCCTTATTGATCACGTTTGTGTAAATGTAAATGGCGTAATCCGTATCGTTTATAAACACAAAGTCCTGCGAGGCGTCTTCGCTAACGGCTGCGTCCATGCTGGCCGCGCAGTAATCCACGACAAGGGAGTGATGGTTGCGCTCGATCACGTCCATGCCCGCATACATCAGCGCTCCATACAAGGTGCTTGAGGCCTGGCACACGCCGCCGCCCATACCGGTCGTGACGGAGGAGCCGTAATAAACCGTACCCTCCGTATAGCCGCGAATGGCGCTGCGTTCCCCTACGACCTCGTTAAAGGATACCGTCTCCCCCGGGCGCACCACAAAGCCGTTAAAGTTGCTCAAGGCCAGCTTTACGTTGCCGCAGCGCGCGGTAGAGGAATTGACAAGGCTGGTAGAATACGTTACGATCAGCTGCAGGCCGTTTTCCGCTTCGTCGGAGGATACCGAGGGCAGCTTCGTGTGCACGGGCAATTCAAACACCGTCGTGTCGCTGCCCGAATTCATAAGTCCCACCAGCGTTTCACGGAAGGCTTCCGTATCCAGCTCCCGTCCGTCCTTGGAATCGGAGATGATCACGGGCTTTGTGGCGGTCAGCACGATCTCCGCGTCCGTGGGCTCGATATACAGCGCGTTTGCAATGGAAGAAATAAAGGCATCCAGCTTCTTTTCGCTGTAGCTCAACTTTACCCACAGCATCTGCGGCTCCAGCCGAAGGGACTGCTGCACCTTCGTTCGGTCGCTTGCGCTGCCGCTGTGTCCAAGATTCCAGGCGCGGGAAAGCACCTCTTTGGTATTGTATCCGGCGTCCACGTCCTCAGGAGAAAAGCTCCAGTTCTGATCCTGATAGGTAAAGGTGTATTTTTTTGATATCAGGCCGTTTGTCCAGCTTTCAACCAGCTTTTCACCCTCCGAGCGGGTGTATTTGGACATGTCCACGTTGTTGATATAAACGCCCTGCGCGTAATACTTGGATACCGTTCCGCCGCGCCGCATCAGCACCACAGTCAGCACGATCACAAGGGCCACGACAACGATGGCCACGATGGGATTTGAAAAAATGCCGCCGAGCCCGCCGCCCGAACGCTCGTTATAGGAACGGGAGGAGGTCTGTCTTCTATTTGGAATGCGCGAATTTGCCGCCATGAGAATCTCCTGTAACAAATATTTCTCCATTTTCTTTAATTATACCGTTTCCGCTTGGGTCAGCACAAGTGTTTTTGCGCAATTTAACTGTTAAACAGTCTTAAGACAAATAAACTGCTTAGCAGTTTATCGAATCCTTACGCTTAAGAAAAGCAATTTTTGCTTGCTATTTTCTTCTGTGACGAGTATGATTTCATTTGGCATAATAAACAAAAAAACCATTTATGGAGATCATCCATGACGAACCGTCTGTATTATGACGACGCGTATCTGAAGCGCTTTGAAGCGCGGGTGCTCAAAGCTGCCCCCATGGACGCGGACAAAAGCATCGTATATCTCGATCAAAGCGCCTTTTACCCCACAAGCGGCGGCCAGCCCTTTGATACCGGAACGCTTGGCGGCCTCCCTGTCACAGACGTATATGTGGACGAAGAAGGCGACGTCGCACACGTCGTAGAAGGCACGCTGCACCCCGGCGACAGCGTTCAGGGCCTTATAAACTGGGAGCGCCGCTTTGACCACATGCAGCAGCACGCCGGTGAGCACATTTTGGCAGGCTGTGTATTTCGCCAGCATCAGGGACACACGAACGGCCTTCATCTGGGGCACAGCGATTCGTCCATCGACGTCGACTTTCCGGACGGGCGCACGCAGTTGAGCGACGCCGCCCTGTACGCGCTCGAGGACGACGCAAACGCCCACATTCAGGCAGACGTCCCCATTCGCTGCTGGTTTCCGGAGGCGGAAGAGCTCTCGCGCCTGCCGCTTCGTAAGCCCCCCACCGTGCAAAGCCACGTACGCGTGGTGCAGATCGGAGACGACGAGTTCTGCGCCTGCGGCGGCACGCATCCCTCAAGCGCCGGGCAGATCGGGCTTATCAAGATCCTTGACGCCCGTCCAAGCCGCGGAAAGCTTCGCCTTAGCTTTGTTTGCGGAAGGCGGGCGAACTTAAACTATCGCGCCCAGCTGGAGGCAGTAAAACAGCTTTCCGCGATCCTCTCAGCCGATATTTGGCATTTGCCTAAGGCAGCCAGCGAAGCGCTTCAAAAACTGAAGGATGCGCAATATCATTTGAACGCAGAGCGCGCTTCTCATGCGCTTCAAAAAATGCCTGCCGTCCTTGCAGAAGCACCTGCCGTAAACGGGATCAAAATCGTCTGTCACTGCTTTGAGGGGGTAGATATAAACGCCCTGCAGCAGTGCGCGGTGCTGGCAGGGAAGCAGGCGAAAACCATTTCCTTGCTGGGATCAAAAACCGAATCCGGCTGCCTGTTGCTTTTTGCGCGCGGCGGTGATGTTCAAGTGGACGTAAGCGGCATCCTGCGTAAATCCTGCGCCCAGTACGGCGGAAAAGGCGGCGGTAAGAGCGACTTTGCCCGGGGCAGCGCGCCAGACGAGCGCGTTTTAGAAACAGCTTTGGAGCTTACAAGGCAGGAGGTTCTGCGCGGATGAATCTTGCAAGGCGGTTTTTTGGTGTTAGACAGCTTTTGCCCGCAAGCGGCGCAAAGGGCGAATTGCCCTCCAGCGCGGAGGCCTATAAAAATCTTGCGTGCATCGCTCTGCCAAGCGTATGCGAAATGGTATTCATCTCCCTCATGGGTTCCATCGACACGATGATGGTAGGCCGCCTGGGCTCGCAGGCTATTGCTTCCGTAGGGCTTGTGGGTCAGCCGCGAATGCTGATGCTTTGCATCTTCTTTGCGCTGAACACCGGCATCACAGCCGTGATCGCCCGCCGCAAGGGCCAGGAAAAGCGCGAAGACGCAAACCGCGCCCTGCGCACCTCGCTATTTATCGTAGGGATTTTAAGCCTTGTGCTGCTTGGCGTAGCCATGGCTTTGTCAAGGCCGCTTATGCGTCTTGCCGGCGCAAAGGCAGACACCATCGACGACGCCACGCTGTATTTCCAAATCGTTACCGCGTCCCTGCCCTTTAATACCCTCTCCATGGCGATGTGCGCGTCTCAAAGGGGCATTGGCAATACGCGCATCACGATGTATGTAAACCTCACCTCTAACACCGTAAACGTCATTCTCAACTATCTGCTGATAAACGGCATCGGCCCGTTCCCGAGATGGGGCGTAAAGGGCGCGGCTGTCGCCACGTCCATCGGCATCATCGTGGGCTCCATGCTGGTG
>CADBNW010000233.1 GCA_902796025.1 uncultured Eubacteriales bacterium | reverse complement strand
TGTTCCGGTCGTCTTCGCTGCGCTTTTACGTAACGCGCCACGGCTCTGAAAGCCCACTGGGCTTTCATTCACTACCGTGTCGCGCCCCTGCGGATTATTGTTGGAGGGGCTGCGGCCCCTCCAAGCTACCCGGGGGTTTGGGGCTTGTGCGATGGAGGTATCTGACAGCATGTTTTCTTTAGAAAACATTGTTTTTAGAGCTGGAAGGTGCGCCCCTTTACAAATTTACCGGGACGTGGTATAATGGCAGCATGAAAAGGTTTATTTTGCTTGTCCTGTGTGCGGCGCTGTGCCTGGTGCCCTGCGCCCGCGCGGAAATAAAAACATATATGCCCCTGTGGGCCGAAAACGCCGTGCGCGTGCCGGACGGGGTGGCTGTGATCGAGGAAAGCGCCTTTGAGTCCACCGCCGCCGAGGGCGTCGTGCTGCCCGCCAGCGTCCAGCGCGTGGGGGCCAACGCCTTTGCGGATTGCAGCCAGCTAAAGCGCGTGTGCGTGCTGGGCATGGACACGGAGTTTGCGGCAAACGCCTTGGGGCAGATCCGCCCGGATATGGAGATCTGGGCCTTCCCCGGCTCCACGGCGGAGGCCTATGCGGAGTCCAAGGGCATCACCTTCGTGCGCATGTACACCTACAGCGAGGATCTGATGGCCTATGCCGCAAGCAAGCTGGGCACCAAGTACGTGCGCGGCTCCTACGACTGCGTATTGTACGTGCGCGACTGCTACAAAACGGCGCTTGGCATCATCTTGCCGGACACCTGCGTGGCCATGGAGCATCTGGACGAAAGCTACCTCGTGCGCACGCAAAAGCTGAACGTAAGGCGCATCGACAACATTGCAGACCTTCGCACCGGCGACGTGATCTGCTGGAACAACGAGGCCGTGGAGTACTGCACGCACGTGGGCATGTACGTGGGCGCGGCCACCGTAAACGGCAAGCAGTATTCCAGCGGCGTCTTTATCGAAAACTCGAACGGCGCGGGCCGGGTGCGCTACAACTTCATCTATCCGCCCAAGAACAACGGCGAAAGAGAACTGTATTACACCCGCACCTTCATCTGCGCCTGGCGGATCCTGCCATAGGAAGCAAGCGCATATTGCGCGCAAAAAGCGATGGGTCGCCTGCCTGGGGCAGGCGACAGCGCTATAACTGAGAAAGAATGGTTTCAAATGCCTGTAAAAGTACCCGATTCCCTGCCGGCCGTGGCGGCGCTTCGGCTTGAGAACGTCTTTGTGATGACAAACGAGCGCGCTTCCTCTCAGGACATCCGCCCGCTCAAGGTCGCGATCATAAACCTCATGCCCACAAAGGAAGCCACGGAAACGCAGCTGCTTCGCCTGCTTGCCAATACCCCCCTGCAGGTGGAGGCGTATTTTCTGCACATGGGCAGCCACGAGAGCAAAAACACCGACCGCCATCACCTGGACGCGTTTTACATCACCTTTAACGACGTGCTGAAAAACCACATGCGCTTTGACGCCATGATCGTGACCGGCGCGCCGGTAGAGAAGATCGACTACGAGGACGTGGATTACTGGAACGAGCTTACCCGCATCATGACCTGGGCGGACGAGAACGTGTACTCCACCATGTACATCTGCTGGGCGGCGCTGGCGGGGCTAAAGTGGCACTACGGCATCGAAAAGCAGGTGCTGGACAAAAAGATCGTGGGCGTGTTCCCCCATAAGGTGCTGGACAGGCGGCATCCCCTGGTGCGCTGCTTTGACGACGTGTTCTACGCGCCCCATTCCCGCTACGGCACCGTGCGGCGCGAGGACGTGTACGCCGCAAAGGGCCTGCGCGTGCTTGCGGAAAGCGAGGAAGCCGGGGTCTATCTGATGTGCTCCATCGACGGCCGCCGCGTGTACGTGACCGGCCACTGCGAGTACGACCGCGACACCCTGCTGCGCGAATACCAAAGGGACACCGCCAAGGGCATCACCGATTCCTTCCCCTGCAATTACTTTCCAAACGACGATCCCTCTCAGACGCCCATGATGCTGTGGCGCGCCCACGCAAGCCTTTTGTGGGCCAACTGGCTGAACTATCTGGTGTACCAAAACACCCCCTACGATCTGGAGACGCTCAAATGAAGCATCTTGCGTGCCTTGTGCTTGCGCTTATCCTGCTTTTCCCCTGCGCGCTTGCGGACAGGGGCGCGCCTCAAATCGAAAAAACCTATACTGCCCGCACGGTGGTCGTTCGCTGTGCGGGTGATTTTGTCATCCACAAAAGTCTGATCGAGGCCGCCCGGCGCGCGGGCACGGGCGGCGCGTACAGCTTTGCCGGCATGCTGGAAAACGTGCGGGACTACCTGGCCGCTGCGGATCTTACCGTTACCAACGTAGACGGCGTGATGGCGGTAAAGGAAGTCGCCAAACGGTACGGCTACAGCGGCTATCCCGCGTTCTCCACGCCAAACGATCTGATCTGGGATCTTAAGGACTGCGGCGTAGACCTTTTGACCCTTGCAAACAACCACGCCCTGGATTACTGGTACGACGGGCTCAAAAGCACCGTCACCAGCGTGGAGCAGGCGGGGCTTATGAGCGTTGGCGGCTACAGGAGCCTTGAGGAAAAGCGCACCCCCCGCGTCATGGAGATAAACGGCATCCGCCTTGGCTTTTTGAATTACACCGACGGCCTGAACCAGATGGACAAGCGCAGCGCCCTGGACAAGGCTGCGCTGGAATACGGCGTGGACTTTCTGGAGCGCGCGGACGTGGACGCGGACGTAAAGCGCTTGCGCGAGGCCGGGGCGGAGGTCATCCTCTGCTTTATGCACTGGGGCATCGAGTACCGCAGCGAGCCCTGCCAAAGCCAGAAGGAAAACGCCCGGATGCTTGCAAGGGCGGGGGTGGACGTGATCATCGGCGGGCACCCCCACGTGGCGGAGCGCGCGGAGTACATAAACGTCACCACCCGATCAGGCGAAGAGCGCAGCGTTTTGTGCCTGTATTCCCTGGGCAATTTTCTGACCGGCCAGCGGGACATCGGCTGCGACGCCGGCATGATCTTTGATTTTACGATCTCCCGCGACGAAACGGGCCAGATCACCATCGGCGAGCCCCAGTACCGCACCACCTGGGTGTGGCCGCATATGGTAAACGGCCAGGCGGACTGGCGCGTGCTCTTCAGCGGCCTTGACGCCGTGCGCCCCCAGGGCATGAGCGACGCGGACTTTAAGCGCATGCAGCAAAGCGCCGCCGAGACGATAAAGCTGATGGACAGCGGCTGCGCTGTGTACGCGGGCTACGCCCAAAGCGCCGCGCCCATGGTGGAAACACCGGGCAGGTAGCGCGTAATAAGCAGGGTCCTGTGCCTTCAAAAGCCCTGCCCGCAAAAGAAAAATTTCGCCGCCGCGTAAGGCCCCTTGTTTTACAAACGCGGCCCCTGCGGCGCGCAGCATTTCCCGCAAAAATAATTCCCCTGGAGGAGCTTATGAAACACGGCCTTGTTATCCTTCTTGCCCTCATCCTTTTGCTTGGCGCTTTTGGCCTTTCGGAAGGGGCCGACGACAGCGCCGCGCTCAAGGAGAAATACGAGCAGTCCGCCGCCTTCTTTGCCGCCCAGACCCTCTGCCGCGTGGGCTCGGACGAGCTTAGCATGTGGGCGTGCGACGTGGCGGTCAAGCGCCCGAGCGACGCCTGGAGCCTGATCACAAAGTTTGACGGGGGCTGGTTCAGCTCCGTGCGTTCCAGCAGCTTTCTGGACATGCGCTCTGAAAACTGGGTCAGGAAGGACGACACCCACTTCGACTGCGACGTGTACGGCACAAACCGCATCGTCTTTTCCATCGAGAACAAAACCGTGGACTTCCCCTTCGGCTTTCACCTGTGCTTTGAGCAGGCGGACACCCGAAAGGACGTATGGAAGATCTACGATTTTAATAATCTGCCCGTTCAAAGCGAGCTGGAGAAGGCCGAGGCCCTTAGCCTTACGGACAAGGGCATCCGCTTTGAAGCCGTGACCGGCAAAAGCTTTCGGGGCTACATGATGATCATAAACGACCCCTCCCGCCTGTTTGTGGGCACCATCGACACCTTCGGCTCCTCCCGGGGCGGCATGCGCGTAAACGAATTGGCGGAAAAGTACAAGGCGCTTGCGGTCATCAACGGCGGCGCGTTTGAGGACAGCAGCAGCGGCTCCAAAAACGGTTCCCGCCCCGCGGGGCTGGTGGTGGAGGGCGGCGTGACCAAAAGCTACAACGCCCCCAACAACACCGGCTGCAACGTTGTCATGGGCTTTGACCAGGAAAACAAATTGCACGTCGGCAAATACACGAACGACCAGCTTGCCAGCCTGAAGCTTCGGGACGCGGTCGCCTTCCATACCGCCCTCGTCATCGATGGCCAGAAGACCGCCATCAGCACCAAGCACTTCACCTATTCCGCCAGGACCGCCATCGGCCAGGACGCGGAGGGCCGGGTGCTGCTGTTTGTGGCCCAGGGCCGCGCACCGGACTGCCTGGGCGCCAGCTTTTTCGACCTGCAGGACGTGATGCTCTCCTACGGCGCCGTGAACGCCGGCAACCTCGACGGCGGCCACTCCACCGCCATGTACTTTAACGGTCAAAGCGTCTACAGCGCCTATCCCCTGGACGTATCCAGAAGGATGCCCGCGACATTTATGGTAAAACCTGAATAGCTTAAGGAGGAGGATACTATGAAACGCACCGCCGCTTTGCTGCTTGCGCTGATCCTCATGCTGTCTGCATTCGCGCAGGCCAGTTTTGACTTCGACATCGTCCGCCTGTACAGCGATCCTCCAACGTATCTGGTGGAAACAGCGAACTCCTGGGATCTCGTGGACGAAAAGGGGCAGCTGCTCCAGCAAAACTACGTGGATGATTTTTACGAACTGAAGCCGGGCCTGTATTGTGCCGAACGGGATGGGCTCTTGGGCGTTATGAACGACAAGGGTCAATGGCTCAAACAGCCTGTTTTCGATGATATCTGGGATTTTTCAGAGGGCCTCGCCGTAGCCATACTGAACGGCCTCTACGGCTATCTTGACGAAGACTGCAACTGGGCCATCGAGCCCGTCTATGAAGACGCGGACGAGTTTTCCGGCGGTCTGGCCGTCGTGAAGAAAGACGGCCTGTACGGCTATCTGAAGCCGGACGGCAGTTTGCTTGGCGGCAGGCTCTTCGGTCAGGCAAAGGAGTTTCACGCAGGCTGC
>CADBNW010000232.1 GCA_902796025.1 uncultured Eubacteriales bacterium | reverse complement strand
GGAGCGCTCCGCCCAGATCGCGCCGCTGATGATGGTGAAGCTCAAAAACAGAAAGCCCAGCGCCACCGCGCGGTAGCTGATTTGGTCGAGCAGCTCCTTTTTGGGGATGTGCTTATCCAAAAAGCCGCCCTGCTGCATCCTGTCCCGCGCAAGGAAGATCAGCGACAGCACGAAGCTGACCCCAAAGGCCGCGTAGGAGATGACGGCGGTGGACACGTGCGCGCCGAGCCAGGCGCTGCGGAGGGAGGGCATAAGGTCCCCGGCCTCGCGGTTTTGCAGCATGGCGTAGCCAAGGATCAGCAGCGTGACGGGCGAGGCAAACGCGCCAAGCACCGGGAAGCGAAAGCGCAGTACAAAGATAAGGCTTACAAGGCTAAGCCCCCAGGCAAAGCTGCACGCAAACTCGTACCCGCCCGTAAGGGGCAGGCGCTTTAGCGCTATGCCCCTTAGCACGAGCAGGGCCGTGTGGATAAGTACCCCCGCGCTCTGCACGATCAGCGCCGCGCGGGCGGCCTTTTCCTTTTTCAGGCTGATAAAAATGAAGTACAGCGCCATGCTGACGATGTAGGCAGCCAAAACGATCCAAAGCAAAACGCCTTCAGCGCGAAGCATCCTTCTCTTCCTTCCCTTCCATCAAATCTGCTGTGGCAGCGTCGAAGCGCTGCTGAAACATCGCCCCGCCCTTGGGACAGAGCGCATAAAAAGACCAAAGTCTGTTTTCCTGTCGAATCGCCCAGGCGCGGGCGGGCTGCATGTAAAACGCAAGCGCAAGCCCCACCAGCAGGATCACTGCCCCAAAAAGCACCCAAAGCGCCGTTGTGTCGCGCTTGACCTGCAAAAGGGTGTAGCGTTGGGGCGTATGAATCCGCACGCGGTAGGCGTCGATGTCGATCTCCTCGCCCTGCATAAGCGCGTTCATGCCCAGCAGGCCCCCATTATAGTACAGCGCGTAGAGGTAGGCCGGATTATTGGGCTCGTCCGACGCGCTCATGGGGCCGTGCCCCGGCACGAGGACGTAATCAGGGTAGACGTTGTGGAGCATCAAAACGAGCTCCGGCTTGTCCGCAAAGCCCAGCGCCTCCCCGGCGCAGAGCACGGCGCTTTGCAGGGGCTGTCCGTCCTTGCTGATCTCCACCTGCGCGGCCCAGCCGGTGGAATTCTGGTAAAACTTGTAGCCAAAAAGGCGCGCCGGGGCGTTTACGCTGACGCGGGCGCTTTGCATTTTGTCATGATAGCTTACCGTGATCGCGCTTTCATACTGGCGGACCGCGCCGGAATCGTACCGGTCCACGGTAAAATCATTGATCGTGACGCTGCAGCCCGTATCGGCAAGGGGCTTTTGCTGTCCCGGCACGCCGTAGACGCTGTAGGAGCGGCTAAAGAACATGCCAAGGGTAAAGCCCGCAATCAATAGGAGGATGCCCAGATGGCATAGCCACGCGCCCCAAAGACCCGATACGTGCTTATAGCAGTACAGTAGCTCCCGCCCGTCCGGCAAAAGCGCCTGCCTTGCGGGCGTCATGTGCAGGCGCGAAAACGCCGTTTGCACGTCCTTTACGTCCTCGCGGCGGTTGGCGCTGTCAAGCGCAGCGTAGGACACGGGGTCCCGAAAGGCGCGGCTTTGGCGCAAAAGCCTTGGAAAGCGGATGACATCGCAAAGCAATAGCTCAAGGCACACCAAGCCCGCAAGCGCCACAAACAGCGCGCTGTGGAACGCGTCGTCAAGCCCCAGGGCAAGGAGCAAAGCGGCCGGGCGCTCACCATAGCGCCCGGCGTAGAAATCGCTGCTTTGCCCCTGCGGGATCGCGCTGGCCAACGCGCAAAGCGCCGCAAGCAGCAACAGCAGCACGATCGCGCAGCGCATGGAGGTGAGCGCCCGGAAGGCGCGCTTTATTGTCTTCATGCTGCGGCAGGGGCGTCAAGCCCTTCCAGGAGCTTCAGCGCCTCGGTGATCAGCTGATCGCTTTTGTCCAGACAGCGGACCGCGAGCTCAGAATTGTGCGCGCCCTCGGCGTTTTCCACATAGCAGAAGTCGAAGTACCACTGCGCCTCGCGGTAGAGGCTGCGGATGGGATCGAGCTGCTCCTCGGCCGCGCCCGCGCTGACGGCCTTGGCCAGCGCGTCCTTGAGGCCGGAGAGGCGATAACCGACTTCGGTCTCTCTTGTGCGGATGCGCTCCTGCAGGCGGCGCACCATCTGCACCATGTCGGTATCCCCGTGGCAGGTGGCGCAGTTCATCAGCAGCTGCTGGTTTTCGAGGGGGCTGACCAGCTCGTGGCTGTGGTAGACGGTGCCGTCAAGGGTCTGCTGGATGGGCATGTGACAGTCCGCGCAGTTCAAAAGTCCCGCGTGCTTGCCGCTTAGGAAGGTCTCCATCTCGGGATGCTGGGCCTTGAGCAGCTTTGTGCCGGTAGAGGGCTGCGTCCAGTCGGAAAAGCCCAGGGCCTCGTAGTAGGCGTAGATGGCCTCCGGCGTCATGGCCTGGACGCAGCCGTAGGGCATCATTGCTTCGGAGGTTTCGGGCACGAAATAGTATTCGATGTGGCATTGGCCGCAGGAGAGCACCGCAGGATCGATCGTATACACGTTATCGCCCAGCGCCTTGTTTACGTAGGTGTGGGTGACGGTCAGCTTTCCGCCCTGCCCGGCGTCGTTTGCGTGGCAGGTGTAGCAGCTGACGTCCTCCTCCATAAGCGCAAGGACCTCGTCAAAGGGCATGGAATAGACCTCCACTCCTCTGTCCTGAACGAGCTTTGCGAAGTTTGGCGTTTTGCAGGTGAGGCAATTGGCTTTTGCGTGGGGGCGCTGGGTGTCCGCCACGTCCTCAAGGGTGTAGCTGTGGCCCCGGGCGCTCGCGTAATCCTTTGCAAAGCCGTAGCCCTCGTAGATGTTGACAAGGTAGGGATCCTGTTCCAGATAGTCGATGGTGTAGCTGTTTTCAGCGTTCTTGCCCATCGTAAGGGCGATTTCCGGATACACGCTCGCCCAGTCCTTCGCATTCACGGTGCCGTCCGCGCTGGTGGCTTCAGGCGCGGGAACGGAAAGGTACTCGATGTCCTCGCGGCTCAGCGGGCCAAGCGCGTCGCGGTTTTGCAGATAGTATTTGATGTGGCTGCCCGTAAACGCGCCGCAGGTCAGCAAAATCAGCGCCAGCGCGACCACCGCCGCGATAATCAGCTTGATCAGTGTTCTTCTTTCCATATTCAACCTGCCTTCTCCGCTTCGGGCGCGGGCGCGGCGACGGGCAAGGTGATGACCTTGACCGGGCACTTGGCGGCGCAGGCGCCGCACTGGGTGCATTTTTCATAATCCACGTGCGCCACATTGTTTTCGACGCTGATCGCGCCGGCCGGACACTGCTTTTGACAGATGCCGCAGCCGATGCAGCCCGCGCTGCAGACCTTATTGACCATGGGGCCCCTGTCGCGGTTTGAACACTGCACGGCCACGCGGTTTTTGAAGGGCGTAAGCTCGATCAGTCCTCTGGGGCAGGCCTTGACGCACAGGCCGCAGGCCACGCATCTTGCGCGGTTTACGACCGCCACGCCGTTTACGACCTTGATGGCTCCCTCCGGGCAGACCTTTGCGCAGCTGCCAAAGCCAAGGCAGCCATAGGCGCAGTCGGTCACCGCAAGGCCGCTTAGCGCCGCGCTTCGACAGTCCCTGATGCCGATGTAATTGCCCTGCATGTGCGTGACTTCGCAGGTGCCCTTGCACTTTACAAAGGCCGCCTTGCGCTCCACATCCTGGGCCTCCTTGCCCATGATGGCGGCGATCCTGTCCCCTGCGGGCTTGCCGCCCACGGGACAGCCGTTTACGGGCGCTTCTCCCTTTACGATGGCCTGCGCCATGGCGTCGCAGCCGGCAAAGCCGCACGCGCCGCAGTTGTTGCCCGGCAGGCACTCGCGTACCATCGCCTCGCGCTCGTCCACGTCCACATGGAAGGCCCTGCCGGCGTACACCAGCGCCGCGCCCACCACGATGCCAAGGATCGCAAGGCTAAGGGTTGCTATGATGATGATCTGCATATTGCGCCTCCCCTCACAGGCTCAAGCCCGAAAAGCCCAGGAACGCCAGGGACATCAGCGCCGCGCAGATGAGCACGATGGGCGCGCCGCGCAGGGGCGCGGGAATGTCCTCTTCGTTGATGCGGCTGCGGATGGAGGCCAGCAGCACGATGGCCAGCGTGTAGCCCACCGCCGTGCCAAAGCCGGAAACCACGCATTCGATGAAGGTAAAGCCGTCCTGAACGTTGGTAAGCGCCACGCCCAGCACCGCGCAGTTGGTGGTGATCAGCGGAAGGTAGATGCCAAGCGCCCGGTAGATGGCGGGAGATTTTTTCTTTAAGAACATTTCCACGATCTGCACCAGCGCCGCGATGACCAGGATAAAGACGATGGTCTTCATAAAGTCCATGTTGAAGGGCTTGAGCACATAATCGTAGATGAGGCTGGTCGCGGCGCAGGAGAGGGTCAAAACGAACATGACCGCGACGCCCAGCGAGGCGGAGGCCTTCATCTGCTTGGATACGCCAAGGAACGAGCAGATGCCAAGGAACTGATTCAGCACCACGTTGTTGATCAGGGCGCTGCCGATCATGATAAGGATCAGGCTTTTCATTTATCCTTCGCCTCCTCCTTTTTGTCGCAGACCTGCGCGCACAGGGCGCAGTTGCCGTCGCAGTCGCTTTCGACCAGCTTGCGCTGGCGGGTCTTGATGCCGATGGCGTTCATGACGGCGATGATGAGGGCGATGATGAGGAAGGCTCCCGGCGGCTGGATGAAGATGCCGATGGGCGGGATGGACTCGGGCAATATCTGCGCGCCAAAGAGCGTGCCGTTGCCAAGCAGCTCGCGAAGCGCGCCCGCAAGCGCAAGGGCGATCGTAAAGCCAAGCCCGATGCCAAGGCCGTCAAAGGCGCTAAGCAGGGGAGGATTTTTGCTGGCGTATGCCTCCGCGCGGCCAAGGATGATGCAATTGACCACGATCAGGGGAATGTAGATGCCAAGGGAGGCGTACAGTTCCGGAAGGTACGCCTGAATGGACAGCTCCGTCACCGTCACCAGGGACGCCACGATCACGATGTACGCGGGCAGGCGCACCTGATTGGGGATGAGCTTTCGCAAAAGCGAAATGACGAGGTTTGATAAGATCAGCACTGCGGTGGTGCTAAGGCCCATGCCGATACCGTTGATGGCGCGGGTGGAGACCGCAAGGGTCGGACACATGCCAAGCATCAGCACAAGGGTGGGATTCTCCTTTACGATGCCGTTCCAGATGCGTTCAAAGTATTTTTTCATGCCTTATTCGCCGCCTTTCACAACGCTGGCAAAGAAGTCCAGCCCCGCGTTGACCGCGTTGACCACCGCGCCGGAGGTAATGGAGGCGCTGGAGAGGGAGTCGATCTGATCGTCCCTGGTGGAGCCGCCGGATTTGTTGAGGGTAAAGGACGCGACTTTTTTCCCCGCGAACTGATTTTTGAAGGCCGGCTCGTCCGCGCGCATGCCCATGCCGGGGGTCTCGTTCAGTTCCGTAAACGAGATGCCAAGCACCGTTCCCTCGGGATCTACGCCGAGCGCCAGCGTGATGTTGCCGTCAAAGCCGTCGCCACTTGTGATGTTGAACACGTACCCTGCTACTTCGCCCTCCGCGTTTTTGCCGATCAGGCATTCGTTGATGGTGGTCTTGCCAAAGCCCGTCCCCCACACGCCGCCGTTTTTGCTGTCGATGGCGAGGGAGTAGTGCACGTCCTGTTCAAACGTGACGGCCTCGGGGCACACCACGCGGTAGGACTGCGCCTTGGCCTGCTGCTGCTGAAGGTCGATGGTGTCCTTGGTGACGTAATACACGCACGACAGCGCAAGGCCCGCGACCAGCATGATGGCGACCAGCACCTTGACCGGCTGGGGGATGCGCGTCCAAAGGGGCTTGCTTTCGCCCGCCCTGCGGCCCTTTGCGCCGCGTCTGAAGGCGTAGGGCTTGGGGATCACGTAGGTGTCGATCAGGGGGGTAAAGAGGTTTCCGATGATGACGGAGTAGCTGAAGGCGTCCGCCGTGCCGCCGATCAGGCGGAACACCGCGCCAAGGGAGCCGATCAGCACGCCGTACACGGTCTGGCCCAGGCGGCTGACCGGGGAGGTGACGTAGTCGGAGGCCATGAAGAACGCACCCATGACCACGCCGCCGCCGCAAAGGTGCGCAAGCAGGAACCTTGGATCAAAGCCCTGCCCGCCAAAAAGCGCCATGACCAGGGTAAAGGAGCCAAGCACGGAAAAGCAGATCTGCCCGTGGATAAAGTCGAACGCCCAAAGCGCCAGGCCGCCCACCATCAGCGCGAGCACGGAGGAGCCGATGATGCCGTTTTCCGCGCCCAGGAACATGCGGGTGATGTCCACCGCGCGCCCCTGCATGAGCTCGGCAATGGGCGTTGCGGCGGAGACGCCGTCCACGCTGAAATCCGCCATGAGACTGCCGAAGGACACCGTTAAAAAGCAGCGACCGGCAAGGGCGGGGTTGATGAAGTTTTTGCCAAGGCCACCAAAGCAGCACTTTGCAACGAGGATAGCAAACATGCTGCCAAGCACCGGCAAAAACAGCGGCACGTTTGGCGAAAGGGTGAGCGCAAGCATCAGGCCCGTGACAGCGGCGGAGCCGTCCTTCCAGGTATCGGGCTTGTGGCAGAGCTTGTCAAAGAGGAATTCGCTTATCACGGCGGAAACCGTCGCGATCAGCACCACCCACAGCGCGTGCCAGCCGTTTACGATAACGCCGATGACGGTCGCGGGCAAAAGCGCCAGCAGCACGCAGCGCATGATGAAGGCGGTCGTCCATTTGTCCCTCGCGTGGGGCGAGGCGGATATATTCAATGTCGTCTGCATAGTTTACCTCCCGCCCTGCGCACGCTTTTTTGCGAGGATCTCGGCCTTGGTGTGCTTGAACGCCTGGGTGAGCGGCCGCCTGGCCGGGCAGATGTAGGAGCAGCTGCCGCACTGGATGCACTCGAGGCCGTAGAGCTTTTTTTCAAACCTTTCCAGGTCGTTTACGTGGATGGCGTCTGCCATCATCTGGGGAAGCAGCCCCTGCGGGCAGACGGTGGTGCAGCGCCCGCAGTGGAGGCAGGCGGTCATTTCCGCCTCGGCGCGCTCGCTTTCGTCCTCGGCCAGCAGGGTAAGGCCGTTGTTTTGCTTTTGGATCGGCACGTCCAGGCTGCTTAGGGCGATGCCCATCATCGGGCCGCCGCACATGGCCTTTTTGAGGGTGACGTCCGGCTTAAGGCCCCCTGCGTGACTTAGCAGCTCCGAAAACAGGGTGCCGTCGCGCACGATGTAGTTGCCGGGATTGGCTACGGCGTCGCCGCTCAAGGTAAGGCAGTGGCAGTACAGCGGCTCCATGTACAGCACGGCGCGCCAGATGGCGTAGATCGTGCCCACGTTTTCCACGATGCAGCCGACGTCCGCGGGGAGCTTGGCGGTCGGGAAATTGACGCCGGCCACGGCCTGGATCAGGCTGCGCTCGCCGCCCTGGGGGTATTTGGTGTTCAATTCGTGCACGGTGATGCGCGCGTGGCTTTGGCAGGCCTCCCGCATGGCCTG
>CADBNW010000231.1 GCA_902796025.1 uncultured Eubacteriales bacterium | reverse complement strand
TCCTTCACCGGCCAGGTGCGCCTGTGCGAGGACACCGGCATGGACGGCTGGGAGGCCACGATGAGCCAGTTCGTCGTGTGGATCAACGGCCGCATCGAGCAGGCCTTCGACACCCGCCATCTGGACGTGGTATTGCAGGAGCAGGCCATCCCCGGCACGCGCTTTGACGTATACCTGCAGGGCTACCACAATACCCAGAGAAACGGCGCGGGGCTGATGATCCCCCGCCTGCGCATGTACCTTGCGGACTGGGCGGACGACGTGAACCAGCTCTATTACGATATCGAGGTGCCCCACCAGGCGGCGCTGCTCGAGCGTACGGGCTGCCGCGACCGCGAGCTTACGCTGGAGACCCTCTCTGACGCGCTGAACCTTTTGGACTTAAGGCGTCCTTACTCTCCGGAATTCCACGAGTCCATCCGCGAAACGCGCGCCTTCCTCAAGCAAAACTATTACGATAAGATCGAGGCGCTCACGCCCGAATCCGTCGCGGACTGCATCGGCCACACCCACATCGACGTCGCCTGGCACTGGGACATCTTCCAGACCCGCCACAAGGCCGTGCGCACCTTCGCCACGATGCTTAAGCTCATGGAGCGCTATCCGGAGTTCAAATTCATGTCCTCCCAGGCGCAATTGTACCAGTTCGTCAAGGAGGATCAGCCCGAGCTCTTTGCCCGCATCCAGCAGGCCGTGCGCCGCGGCCAGTGGGAGGCCGAGGGCGGCATGTGGGTAGAGGCGGACTGCAACCTCTCCGGCGGCGAGGCGCTGGTAAGGCAATTCCTCTACGGCATCGAGTTTTTCCAGACGGAAATGGGCCAAAGAAGCCGCGTGCTGTGGCTGCCGGACGTGTTTGGCTACAGCGCGGCGCTGCCCCAGATCCTCAAAAAGAGCGGCATCGATTACTTCATGACCTCCAAGCTCAGCTGGAGCGAATTCAACTGCTCCCCCTACGACACCTTCATGTGGAAGGGCATCGACGGCAGCGAGGTGCTGACGCACTTCACCCCCTCCCGCGAATACGGCGCGGAGGACGACTACGAGCGCCACGACGATTTGCAGTTCTTTACCACCTACAACGCCATGCTGGAGCCCAATCAGATCAAGGGCGGCTGGAAGCGCTTCCAGCAAAAGGGCGTGGACAACCACTTCCTGGTATCCTACGGCTTTGGCGACGGCGGCGGCGGAACCACCGAGTGGATGATCGAAAACGCCCGCCGCATGCGCGGCCCCGTGGCGGGCTGCCCGGCGGTAAAGCAGACCTTCGCGCGCGAATTCTTTGAGCAGCTGGAGGGGCGCGTAGCCGGCAACAAGCGCCTGCCCAAGTGGAGCGGCGAACTGTACCTGGAGTACCACAGGGGCACCTACACCTCCCAGGGCCACAACAAGCGCAACAACCGCAAGCTTGAGATCGCCCTGAGGGACGTGGAGTACTGGCTGACGAAGGCCGGTCTTCCCTATCCGCAGGACGAGCTTCGCAGCATCTGGCGCACCATGCTCACGCTGCAGTTCCACGACATCCTGCCGGGCAGCAGCATCCACAAGGTTTACACCGATTCCGACGAGAGCTACGCGGATCTTTTCAAGCGCGTCTCCAAGCTGCGCCAGGACGCCATGGCCGCGTGCCTAAAGGGCGTAAAGGGCGATCTGGTGCTCACAAACACCCTCTCCCACGAGCGCAGCGACCTTGTTTGGTTCGACGCACCCGAGGGCGTAAACGCCCTGCGCGACGCTTTCGGCAACGTCTATCCCGTCCAGCGCGTGGAGGGCAAGTGCGTATCGTTTGTAAGCGGCATCCCGGCCATGGGCGAAAAGAGCGTGTGGTTCGACTGCGTTTCTCAGGCGGAGGCGCGCGTGCGCATCGACGAAAGCGGCTTTGAGACCCCGTTCTTCAAGGGCTGCTTCGACGAAAACCTGCGCATCTGCAGCCTGATCGACCTGGAGGAGGGACGGCAGCTTGCAAAGAGCGGCAAGGCGCTCAATACCCTCATCTGCTACGAAAACCGCCCGCACAACTACGACGCCTGGGACATCAACATCTACTACGACGAGCATTACTGGGAGCTGACCAGGCCCGAAAAGGTGGAAGTGATCAGCTGCGGCCCCGTGCTTGGCGATCTCAGGGTCACCTGGAAGACCGGCGATTCCACCGTCACCCAGGATATCCGCGTCTACGCTGACCTAAAGCGCGTGGACTTTGCCACAAAGCTCGACTGGCACGAGCCCCACGGCATGCTCAAGGCGCACTTCCCGCTGGATATCTTCTACAATCAGGCGCAGTTCGATATCCAGTACGGCAACGTCACCCGCGCGACACACAAAAACACCAGCTGGGACGTGGCCCGCTTCGAGGTCTGCGCCCACAAGTGGGCGGACGTGAGCGAGGCGGCCTACGGCGCGGCGCTGATGAACGACTGCAAGTACGGCTACAGCGTGGACGAAAACTCCATGGCGCTTACATTGATCAAGGCCTCCACCATGCCCGATCCCACCGCGGACATCGGCATCCACGAATTTGAGTATTCCCTCGTTCCCCACAAGGGGACCTGGCGCGAGGCCAATATCCCCGCGCGCGCCTACGAATTCAACATCCCCGTCAGCGCGGAAAAGCCGTGTGAGGGCGAGGCAAAGGACGCGGGCGCTTCCTTTGTGAAAGTGGACGCGCCAAACGTCATGGTCGAAAGCGTAAAGCAGGCCCTGCACGGCAGCGGCACCATCATCCGCCTGTACGAGTGCTTCGGCGCGCGCACGAAGGCGAGCATCCGCCTGGCGCACGCGCCCGAAAGCGCCGTGTTCACAAGCCTCATGGAGGACGACCTTGCTCCCGCAGGCTTTGATGGCGACACGCTGGAATACGAGTTCAAGCCCTACGAGATTTTGACCATCCGGGTAAAATAAGGTTAAGACGCAGGCAGTCGGGAAGGAAGGATCGGGCGATCCTATCCTTCCTTCCCGTGCTGCAAAAACGGAGAAGCTTTCTTACACCATACCAATCAATGGAGTTACTGTAAATCATGATGAACAAATTCAGGTCCTGGCTCGTGCGCTTCATGGCCGGACGCAGGGGAACGGATCAGCTGGGCGTGGCCACGTACATCGCGGGGCTTGCGCTCTACATCATAACGATGCTCTTCGGCCTTGGACTGCTCAGCTTTCTGCCCCTGGCGATCTGGGGCTACGGGATCTTCCGGCAGATGAGCCGCAACCTTCCCGCGCGCGAAAGGGAAAACCAGTGGTTCCTGTCCAAGTACCTGCCGCTCAAGAAAAAGGCCTCGCAGGCGAGGGTGCGCTTTAAAAACCGCAGGATCTACAAATACTACCGCTGCCCCAAGTGCCGCAGCTGGCTGAAGCTGCCCCGGCACATCGGCGAAAAGAAGGTCACCTGCTCCGCCTGCGGGCACCAGTTCACAAAGAAGGCGTAAAGTGATGCTTGGCTACGTCAGGATCAACGAGCGGGAGCTTACAAAGGAACAGCGCGTGCGCTTTCGCGCCGTGTACTGCGGCGTGTGCGAGGAGCTGCGCGAAAAATGCGGCCGCAGGGGGCGCTTTGCCCTGTCCTACGACGCGGCGTTT
>CADBNW010000230.1 GCA_902796025.1 uncultured Eubacteriales bacterium | reverse complement strand
GCCTCCCTCTACGGGCTGAACATCGACCAGATCGAATACGCCGCGGAGATCGCGATGGAGCATAATCTGGGCCTCACCTGCGACCCGGTGAAAGGGCTTGTGCAGATCCCCTGCATAGAAAGAAACGCCGTTGCGGCGATGCGCGCGATAAGCTCGGTGAACCTTTCGAGATTTCTGTACGAAACCCGAAAGATCTCCTTTGACGAGGTCGTAGCCACGATGTACCGCACCGGCCGGGACATGGACGAAAAATACCGCGAGACCAGCCACGGCGGTCTGGCAAACATCTATAACGCTACCTGAGCACGCACAGGGCAAACAGCTATTTTGAGGTGACAATGACAGATCTTGGACTGCTTAACCCGCCGCAGAGGGAAGCGGCAGAGCAAATCGAGGGCCCGGTACTGATTTTGGCGGGCGCGGGCTCCGGAAAGACCCGGGCGCTCACCTTTCGCATGGCGCACATGATCGACATGGGCATTCCCGCGTGGAGCATCCTTGCGATCACCTTCACGAACAAGGCGGCAAAGGAAATGCGCCAGAGGGTGGACGCGCTATGCGGGGGCGGGGCGGACGAAGCGTGGGTGATGACCTTTCACGCCTGCTGCGCCCGGATCCTGCGCCGCGACATCGAAAAGCTGGGCTATAAAAGGGAATTCACCATCTACGACGAGGACGATAAGATGGTGGTGATCAAGCGCCTGATCAAGGAGCTCGCCATCAATGAAAAAAACTATCCGCCCCGCAGCGTGCGCTCGGTGATCTCGGACGCGAAAAACCGCATGCTCAGCCCCCAGGAATGGCTGGAGGAAAACCCGGACGCCCGTTCCAAGCCCTATTACAAGCTGTACGAGGCTTACGAGCGCACCCTCAAAAGCAATAACGCCCTGGACTTCGACGATCTGCTGGTCAAGACGCTGGAGCTTTTGAGCCAGCATCCGCCGGTGCTTGAAAGCTATCAGCGCAAGTTCAAATACATCATGGTGGACGAATACCAGGACACGAACGCCGCCCAGTATCAGCTGGTGCGGCTGCTCTCCGGGGAAAACCGCAATCTCTGCGTGGTGGGCGACGACGACCAGTCCATCTACAGCTGGCGCGGCGCGGACATACGAAACATCCTCTCCTTTGAAAACGACTTTCCGGGCTGCAAGGTGATACGGCTAGAGGAGAACTATCGCTCCACCTCCACGATCCTGGACGCGGCCAACGAGGTGATCGCCCACAACCGCGCAAGAAAGGCAAAGCGCCTTTGGACGAAGGGCGAGCAGGGCGAGAGGCTGCGCTTTTTCAGGGCGCTTGACGAGCGCGAGGAGGCGGCCTATGTGGCGGAAAACATCCAAAGCCGGATCCGCGAGGGCGTAAGCCCGGGAGAGATCGCGGTGTTGTACCGCACAAACGCCCAAAGCCGCGTGCTGGAGGAAGCGCTGGTGCGCAAGGGCATTCGCTACGGCGTGTACGGGGGACTGAAATTCTACGACCGCAAGGAAGTAAAGGACGCGATCGCCTATCTGCGCCTGCTGGTCAACCCCGCAGACGACGTGTCCCTGCGCAGGATCATAAACGAGCCCAGGCGCGCAATCGGCGACAGCACCGTGGATACGCTTGAGGCCTACGCAAGGCAGGAGGGGATCTCCCTTTTGAACGCGGCGCTGGCGTGCGACCGGGTGGGCCTTGGCGCAAGGGCAGTAAGCGCCGTAAAGGGCTTTACCAACCTGATCACTTCCCTTTTGATGAAGATGATGGAACTTAGCCCCGGCGACTTTATGCAGGCGCTCATCGACGACACGGGCCTGATCAGGCAGTATGAAAACAGCAAGGAGCCGGAGGACGAATCCCGGGTGGAGAACCTGACGGAGCTTGTTTCGGCTGTGACGGAATACGATCATCAGAACCCCGAAGCTGGCATCCTGGGCTTTTTGGAAAACGTGGCGCTGGTCACGGACACCGACCGCCTGGAGGAAAAAAGCGAAATGGTGACGCTGATGACGCTGCATTCCGCAAAGGGCCTGGAGTTCGAGGCGGTGTTTTTGGTGGGCCTCGAGGAGGGGATCTTCCCGATCACCCGCGCGCTGATGGAGGAAACGCAGCTGGAGGAGGAAAGAAGGCTGATGTACGTGGGCATGACCCGCGCAAAGAAATGGCTGTATCTGTGCTGCGCCAAAAGCCGCTTTTTGTTCAACCAGCGCTTTGACAATCCCGTGTCCCGCTTCGTAAGCGAGATCCCGCGTGAACTGATCTCAAGCGGCAGGCAGGCTGCAGGGCCCGCAAGGCTTGGCGTCGCTAACGCCAACCAGCGCCTGGGGGCGAAGGTCGTAACGCCTGCGGGCGCTATGCAAAGGACGGGCGGCGGGGCAAAAATGCCGCTTGAGGGCATCCCCGGCGTAAGCAAGGGCTTTGGCGCGCGGCCTCAGGCGCAGCGCAGCGCCCTGTTCCACGCGGGCGACCGGGTGCGGCACAGGAGCTTTGGCTACGGCACGGTGACCGAGGTGCGCCAGGAGGGAAAGCTGGTCGTCGTGGACTTTGGAGAAAGATTCGGCTTAAAGGTGATGGCGGCGGACACCGCGCCCATGACCCTTGCGGAGGAATAGAGGAAGCAGTATGACGGAACGGATGCGCTATCTGGTTGACACGCTCAACCGCTATGCCTACGAGTAATACGTGCTGGATCAGCCAAGCGTCGCGGACGTGGAATACGACCGGCTGTATGACGAACTGACGGCGCTGGAAAAGCAGACCGGCGTG
>CADBNW010000229.1 GCA_902796025.1 uncultured Eubacteriales bacterium | reverse complement strand
TCCTCACAATTCCTTTTGGTTATTTGTTTAGTCTATGTTAAAAGTCACACCGCAGAATCTGTAGTGTGACTTTGTTGATGGTCTGAGACTGGCTTTTCAACCAGTCTGTTTTTTTATAAGTCGCCGCCGACACTACAAAAAAGAATTGGTGTGATTTGGGGTGTTGCGGCGGCTTTTTTGGGCGCGGGCACATAATCGCCCGAATGTGCGCCCGCCCCTTTGCGTTAATTGTCGCTGTCTTCTATCGTGGGAATGCCGTCCGCTTCAAGCGCTTTTTTGATAGCGTCCAGTATATAAGCCTGACGGCTTTTTGCTTTGCCCTGTTCAATGGCTAATTGTATGCGTTCGCTGATGTGTTCGCTTTTGCGTGGTAGTATCTGAATGCGTTCTGTGTTTTCTGATTTCCATTTACTGATAGCTTCATAGTTTTGCTTTGCCACGGTAAATCACCTCTATTAAACCATACCACAAAGGAGAACAGATTTCAATAGTGCTACCTAAATCTTAACAATCAAAATTAGTGCTACCTATTGACATATAGTGCTACCTATGATATAATTATTACTGTCAAGAGGGCAAGGGAACGAACCCGATTGAACATCAAAAAATGAAGGGAGACCCCACAATGAGCAACAACGAAATCGCCAAGACCCTGAAGTAACTCTACGAACTGCGCGCAATGCGCGCCGAACTGGATGACGAAATCACCGCACTGGAAGACAAGGTAAAGGCTGAAATGAACCTGCGTGGCGTTGACGAACTGGAAGGCGCAGGCCATACCGCCAAGTATGCGGAATACACTTCAATGCGCTTTGACGCTTCCGCCTTCAAAAAGGCACAGCCCGATTTGGCTGCTGAATACACCAAGGCCACCACCGCAAAACGCTTCACGCTCAACTAAAACGCCCAAGCACCTACCACAGCACTTGGGCAAACCCCACAAAGTCAGCGAAAACTTGGGAGCAAGGACATTCTACCACAAAGCCCTTGCTCCCGCAAGAGGAAGGAGCAAAAAAGAATGGATATCTACGCAGAAATCACCAACCGCATTATTTCCGAAATGGAGCAGGGCCAAATCCCGTGGGAAAAGCCTTGGCTTGCCACAGGTTCCGCAATCAGCCACACCACAGGCAAAGCATACAGCATTCTCAATCAGCTTTTGCTTGGCAAAACTGGCGAATACCTTACATTCAAACGGGTCAACGCCGAAGGCGGTTATGTGCGCAAAGGCGAAAAAGCCCGAATGGTCGTTTTCTGGAAATGGATTGACAAGGAAGATGAAGAGACGGGCGAAATAACCCAAGTGCCTTACCTGCGTTATTACAACGTCTTCCACATTGACCAGTGCGAAGGCATAACCGCCAAGCATCAGCAGGATATGCCAAACAGCGCAAAAGCTGACGAAACCGCTGAAAGCATCATCACAGGCTACACCGCGCGGGAAGGCATCACGCTGGAACATATCGCAGGCGACAGCGCCTATTATAATCCGCTGGCTGACCGCATCGTGCTCCCGCAAATGAACCAGTTCAAGGCGACCGCCGAATACTACAGCACAGCCTATCACGAAATGATACACAGCACGGGCCACGCAAAACGGCTCAATCGGCTGGACGCAACCGCCTTCTTTGGCAGTGAAAGCTACTCAAAGGAAGAGCTTGTGGCAGAAATCGGCTCCGCCTTCCTGCTCCACAAAACAGGGCTTGAAAACGCTGGCAGCTTCCGCAACAATACAGCCTACATTCAAAACTGGCTCCAAGCCCTAAAGAACGATAAGCGCTTCATCGTATCGGCTGCGAGCAAGGCTGACAAAGCGGTTGAATACATACTGGAAGGGGCTTGACCCCTGCCACAGTGTAGAGAAAACATCTGTTTTCGTTGCCATTTTTAGAAGCCCGAAAAACCCGCAAAAAATCGGCTTTTCGGCTGGCAAAAAGTGTAAAACAGCATTCTGACCTTTGATTTTACAGAAGGGATAAAACATCATGAGCAAGAATTACGGTTTCGCCCGCTGCTCTCTTGGAGAAGAAAAGGGGCAGGACATAAACCGCCAAGTGCGGGAACTCAAAACGGCTGGCGCTGAAGAAATCATCACAGAACGCGTCCACGGCGACGCAAAAGTAAAACCGCAGCTTGACTTTCTTCTGGAGCACATACATTGCGTGTGGCTCTAACTTGTCGTTTCTATTCGATGGGAAGAGGTAATCTTCCGGATTTCAATCCCAAGTTTTTAGATAAAGCTCCAACACACTTTTTAGTGAACGGCTTATAGGAATGAATTGCTGCTTGCGATTTTTGAGTTTTCGTAGCCGGAGGCTGTTGTTCTCAAAATCTACATCGATGATTTTGATACTGACTAAAGTATTTGCCCGTATACCAGTAGCCACAAGCGTATTCACTGCCGCCCAAGAACGCCACTCCACCCATTGGTCACTTCTTGGCTGCTTAAGCAAGCGCGATAATTCTTCGTCGGTGTAAGGGTCTTTTAATGTCTCATCCTCTTTTAGCAATGATAGTTGAAAGCCTTCCGCATATTCTTGCTTAAAACAAAAGTGCATGAAAGCATAGATTCCACGCAGACGGGTGTTAATTGAAGTCACGCAGTTATTACGCTGCATTTCTCCAAGTATGAACTCATCAAGCACTTCCTGCGTCAGTTCGTCCACAAACTTAACCCGTGGGATGCGGGATATAAAGTGCTTCAAGGTTTCACCGTAAAACTCTAAAGACCGTGGTGAAAGGTTCTTGAGAGGGCATCGTTTCATAAAATTCTCAACTGCATCTGATATTCTCATATGCCCAATTCCTTCAGGGTGCTTCATCTTGATAATTGCCACTGATTGTCCCTCCAAAAATCTGCCGCAAAATCAGGATCATTTTTGGCTTTGGGAATCAGGCTCGGAAGAGTATCAAAAAGCCCGAAACCACACTGGTTCCGGGCTTTATGACTCATCGGGGATTCGAACCCCGGACACCCTGATTAAAAGTCAGGTGCTCTACCGACTGAGCTAATGAATCTTATTGTAATGCTTCTGGGGTGGCTGGGCTCGAACCAGCGAATCCGGGAGTCAAAGCCCCGTGCCTTAACCGCTTGGCTACACCCCAGCGTAAAAAAAAGAAGGGTGAATGGTGGGTCTCGAACCCACGACCTCCAGGGCCACAACCTGGCACTCTAACCAACTGAGCTACATCCACCACAACGCGCCCGAAGGGATTCGAACCCCCGACCCACGGCTTAGAAGGCCGTTGCTCTATCCGGCTGAGCTACAGGCGCATGCACGTTAGCCGAAAAGCGAATTCCCCGCTGACAGGATGATATTATAACACTCCAGGCTCTTCTTGTCTATAGCAAAAACCGAATTGACAAACATTTTACCTTCCACTTTGCAATGTAAATTCACTGCAGCTTGAAGCCGCGCCAAAGAAATGATAGAATGATGCTCGTCCTATCCTGCGCCGTTCGTGGCGCGAAAGACGAATGGAAATACTTGATTTTTCAGGAGTACTCTTTATGATAAAGATCCCCCAAAGTGTCAGTGAGATCATAGAGCGCTTATGGCAAAACGGCTACGAGGCCTACGCCGTGGGCGGCTGTGTGCGCGACGCGCTGCTTGGCCTTGCGCCCCACGATTGGGACATCACCACAAGCGCCGCGCCGGAGGAAATGCGTCGCTGCTTTGAAGGCTATCGCCTGATCGAAACGGGCCTGAAGCACGGCACGCTCACCGTGATGCTGCGCGGGCAGGGGTACGAGGTGACCACCTTCCGCATCGACGGCGCATACACAGACCATCGCCGCCCGGACAGCGTGTCCTTCGTAAAGGACTTGAGTCTCGACCTTGCAAGGCGCGATTTTACGATAAACGCCATGGCGACGCGGGACGGCTCCGAGATCATCGATCTTTACGGCGGGCAGCAGGATCTGGCAAAAGGCCTTTTGCGCTGCGTCGGCGTGCCGCGCGAGCGCTTTACAGAGGACGCGCTTCGCATTTTGCGGGCGCTGCGCTTTGCGTCGGTATACGATCTGCAGCTTGACCCCGATACCCTTGACGCCGCCCTGGAAATGTGCGATACGCTTTCAAACGTCTCCGCAGAGCGCATCTTTGTGGAGCTGAAAAAGCTATTGTGCGGGAAGGCTGCGCGCAGGATCCTGCTGGAGGCTCCACAGGTGCTGTTTGCGATCTTGCCGGAGCTTTCCCCCATGTACCGCTGCGCCCAGAACAACCCCCATCACGCCTACGATGTGTGGACGCACACCGCCATCAGCGTAGAAAACGCGCCTGCCGACGCCGTTTACCGTCTGACCATGCTGTTTCACGACAGCGGAAAGCCCCGTGCGCACACCGTGGACCAGGACGGTATCGATCACTTCAAGCTTCACCAGCTCTACAGCGCCGAGATCGCCGAGGAATGTCTTTTGCGCTTAAAAAGCGACACCGCGACCCTGCGCCAGGTGCTGTTTTTGGTAAAGGAGCACGACTTACGCATTCCAGCTACCGTCAAGGCCGTGAAAAAGCAGATGCTGCGCCTGGGGCAAAGCGAATTTATGAGCCTCTTCCCCGTTTTCAGAGCCGATCTTCTTGCGCAAAACCCCGCCCTGATCCCGGAAAAGCAGGCCCACGTGGACGAGCTTTACGAGATCTCACAGAATATCGCGGCGCAAAATGCCTGCGTAAGTCTAAAGCAGCTTGCCGTAAACGGCAGCATGCTGAAGCCCCTTGGCATCAGCGGAAAGCAAACCGGCGAGGTGCTGAAGCGCCTGCTTGTAGCTGTGGCCCTGAACGACTACCCAAACGAGCCCGAAGCGCTTTTGCGCCTTGCGGCCAGCTTGCAAAACCACAGTGAAAACGCGGATTGACAAGCGCGCCCCGCAATGTTAAAATACCCGCACAGGGGTTAAGTGCCCGCTTCCTCGTTTTTTTCCCGCGATCGTCAAACCCCAATGCGCTTTCCCATACACATCATTTCATCAGGGAGGTTTTTCCATGCCGAAGATCACATTCATGGGCGCAGGCTCCACGGTGTTTGCCAAAAACGTGCTGGGAGACAGCATGCTCACGCCCGCCCTTGCCGAAAGCGAGATCGCGCTGTACGACATCGACGCCGAGCGTCTCACGGAAAGCTACAACATGCTTTGCGCCATCAACAAGTGGGCCGGCGGCAAGGCCGTCATCAAGAGCTACCTGGGCGTGGAAAACCGAAAGGCTGCGCTCAAAAACGCAAACTACGTGGTCAACGCCATTCAGGTGGGCGGCTACGAGCCCTGTACGGTGACGGATTTCGAGGTGCCCAAACGCTTTGGCCTCAAGCAGACCATCGCGGACACCCTCGGCATCGGCGGCATTTTCCGGGCCCTGCGCACCATTCCCGTGATGCGGGACTTTGCCCGGGACATGGAAGAAGTGGCCCCCGACTGCTGGTTTTTGAATTACACCAACCCCATGGCCATGCTTACGGGCTACATGCAGCGCTATACGGGCGTAAAGACTGTGGGCCTTTGCCACAGCGTGCAAAGCTGCGTGCCTGGACTGCTCGGCAGCCTCGGCATGGAGTACGACGACAAGATCCAGTGGAAGATCGCCGGCATCAATCACCAGGCCTGGCTGCTTGAGGTCACGAAGGACGGCGTAGATCTCTATCCCGAAATCAAGCGCCGCGCCCTTGAAAAGAACAAGGAAAAGCACGACAACATGATCCGACTGGAGCTGATGCGCCGCTTCGGCTACTATGTGACCGAATCCAGCGAGCATTCCAGCGAGTATACCCCCTGGTTTATCAAAGACAAGTATCCCCAGAACATCGACCGCTGGAGCATCCCGCTGGACGAGTATCCCCGCCGCTGCGTAAACCAGATCGAAAAATGGAAGACCCTGCGCGAGGAGCTGACCACCAAGGACGTGCTGGAGCACAAGCGCTCCGGCGAATACGCCTCCTACATCATGGAGGCCATGGAGACCAACAAGCCCTATAAGATCGGCGGTAACGTTCTGAATACCGGCCTCATCACCAATCTGCCCCAGAACGCCTGCGTCGAGGTGCCCTGCCTTGTGGATAAAAGCGGCGTAACGCCCACCTTCGTTGGCGCGCTGCCGGAGCAGTGCGCGGCGCTCAACCGCAGCAATATCAACGTCCAGCTGTTGACCATCGAGGCCGCGGTGACCCACAAAAAGGACTACATCTACCAGGCCGCCCTGATGGATCCCCATACCAGCAGCGAATTGGACATCGACGACACGGTGGCCCTGTGCGACGCGCTGATCGAGGCGCACGGCGACTGGCTCGAAAAGTACGAATAAAGCTTTACCATGAATACAGAAGCGGGCTTTGCGTCAAATCCACTCCCCGGCGCGCGCCAGCGCGACACCGGCGTTGATTTGCTGCGCGTGATTGCGCTGATGCTTGTGATCACAAGCCACATCGTGCATACGCTGCAAAGCCCCAATCCTTATATCGCCTATAGCAGCTACGTGCTGGACGTATCCACAGCCACCCGCGACGTCCAGCGCGTGCTGCTTTCTCTTTTGGCCTACTCGGGCGTTTACGGAAACGCCATATTTTTCCTCTGCTCGGCCTGGTATCTGCAATCCTCCGGGCATGTCAGCCTCAAAAAATGGCTGGAGATCCTGCTGACTGTTTGGCTTTTGTCCGCACTTGGCCTGGTTATTGCCCTGCTTGCAAGAAAAGGGAACGTGGACGGCGCGCTGATTTTGAAAAGCCTTTTGCCAAACCTCTACGCAAACAACTGGTATATCAGCTGCTATCTGCTGTTCTATCCCGCGCACGTGCTGATCAACCGCCTCATTCATATACTGAGCCAGCGGCAGCTGCTTCGCGTATCCCTGTCGCTGTGCCTTGCGTACTGCGTGCTTGGCTTTCTCGGAAACGACCAGTGGTTTTTCCCCTCGCCCCTCATCCTTTGGCTTTCGCTGTATCTGGCGGTCGGCTATCTCAGGGCCTACGGTGTGGCGCTTTGTTCAAGCGTCCGCCTAAGCGCTCTGTTGTTCATCTTAGGCGCTGCGGCAAATCTGCTCCTCGTGCTTTTGACAAACGCCCTCGGCCTCAAATACGCGTTTTTCCACGATAAGCTGCTCTACTGGAACAGCAACAGCAATCCCCTGCTTCTGATCTCGGCGTTTGGCCTTTTTAACCTTATGCGCCTTCATCCCCTGCGGGGAAAGGGAGTCAGCCGCCTGTCGCAGCTTTCGCTGCTTGGCTATCTCGTCCACCAAAATCTCATGCTGCGCGTCTATCTGCGGCCCCGCGCGCTGCAATTTGTATATGAACATCTGGGGTATCGGCTCATCCTCCTGTGGACGCTTATTCTGGCGCTTGGCACCTTCGCCTTCGCTATTGCCTTTTCCCTGCTGTTTGACCGCTTTTTGCGCCCCCTTGTAGCGCGCGCCGCCCAGTGGACGGGCGCTCGCGTCACGGCGCTGTATATGAAAATTGAAAACAGACTGCTCAAATGAGCGCTCAATAATAAATCGATTTGGAGCATAGCATCATGGTAAGATCAAATCCCCACACCCACAGCGACCTGGTGGACGGCAAAAGCACCGCCAGGGAGCAGGTCATAAAGGCACTTGAGCTCGGCTTTGTAAGCCTTGGCTTCAGCGAGCATGCGCATCAGGCCGAGATCGACGTTCGATACGGTCTGAAAAGCAAGCTTCGCCCGGTATACCTCGATCAGATCCGTTCCCTCCAGAGCGAGTTTTCGGATCGTCTCAAGATCTGGCTGGGCTTTGAGCTCGACCGGGTCTCTGACGAAGACTGTAAAGGCGCGGATTATTCTATCGGCGCAAGCCACTACTTCACCGATCCCAACGGAGAATTTGCCGGCGTGGACGGGGACGACCAGAATCTTAGCGCCTTTGTGGCTTCGCACTTTTCCGGTTCCTGGGACAAAGCTGTCGAATGCTATTACAACCAATACGCGCAGTACATCTGCCGCCGCCCGCCCACCATCATCGCGCACTTTGACCTGATCTGCAAAAGCAACCGCCGCCTGCACTGGTTTGACGAGGACGGCATGAACCTGAAGGCCGGCATGGTCGCGATGGAGCAGATGGTAAAATACTGCGACCTGATGGAGGTAAACACCGGGGGCATGGCGCGCTCCAATCAGCCCTTCCCCTATCCTGCGCCAAAGCTACTGGCCTACTGGAAAAAGCTCGGCGGGCGGGTGATCCCCTCCTCCGACTGTCACCGCTACTGGCAATTGGGCGCAGGCTTCGATATGGTGGAGGACTATATGCGCGAGGCGGGCTTTACCGAATACTTCACCCTCGGCACTGGCAAGCAGCTTTTTGAAGCGCAAAGGCTTTGATCGGTCATGGACTTTTCGCCGCTTAAGGAATTGCTGGACGCCCTTACGATCAGCCGCCTTCCCTGCGCGGACGTGCGTGTGATGCGAAAAGGGCAGTTGCTGTTTGAATACACCGTGGGCCTTTCAGACGTCGAAAACGAGCTGCCTCTGCAAAGCGACGCTCGCTTTTGCGCGTACTCGCTTACAAAGCTTCTGACAAGCGCCTGCACTCTTTGTGCGCTGGAGGAAGGCTTGCTGACGCTGGATACGAAGCTGTGCGAGCTGATGCCGGAGTTTTCCACCATGCAGGTGCTTGACGAGGACACAACCGGCAGGCATCTGCGCCCGGCGCGGGAGAAAATCACGATCCGGCAGCTTTTAACGATGAGCGCTGGCTTTGGCGCGGATATGCGTCTTCTTGCTCCCGGCGATACGCAGGCGGCCGTGCGCGCCCTTGCCAAACAGCCCTTGCTGTTTGAGCCCGGCACGCGCTGGCTGTACGGCCTTTGCTACGAGGTACTGGGCGCCGCGCTGGAGCGCGTCTACGGCATGCGTCTAAGGGACGTGTTCCGCTTGAAGATCTACGAAAAAGCCGGGATGCACAACAGCTGTTTTTTATCCGAGGTACGCGATTTGAGCGGCTTAACGCCGCTTTGCCGCGTTTGTGAGGACAGCTATGTTCCGATGGCGTTCGATATGACCTATGCGCCAAACGCCGTTTACGACAGCGGCGGCGCGGGGCTCGTGACGAGCGCGCAGGACTACATCCGCTTTCTTGACGCGCTGCAAGGCGGGCGCATCGTTTCAAAGGCAAGCTTTTCGCAAATGTGCGCGCGTTCTATAAACGACATTCAGCAGCGCGACTTCAACTGGCCTCAGATGAAGGGCTACAGCTACGGTCTTGGGCTGCGCGTGCCGCTTGCGGGCAGCGGTCTAAGCGACGTCGGCTGGGGCGGCGCTGCGGGAGCGTATGCGCTGATGGAACCTGCAAGCGGCGTTTCCATGTGCTTTTTCACAAGCGTGCTGGGAACGGACGAGGTGTATCTTTACTCCTCCCTCAGGGACGCACTTAAGCGATGCACGCTGTAGCATTCCCCCCATCCGCGCATGACATGCTTTCTTTTTGCATTTGAAACGATATTTTAACATATTTACAGTACAATAAACTACAATAGACATGGAGGTGTTTCAATTGGTCATTCTTCAAAAATACACTCTGCTTGAGTTTACGCTGCATAACGAATTTGCCGAGCATAAATCGACCACCTTTCAGGTAAAGCCCCAAATCAATTTCAACGTCTTCCCGCGCAAGGAAAAGCAGCCCATGGTCGGCGACATGACCGTCGAGGTCGGCAGCATGGACGACGACTCCCCCATGTATCTGAAGGTAAAAATGCGCGGACACTTTTTGCCCATCGCTCAAAACCAGGACGACGCGCTGATGGACATCAAGGAGTTTCACAAGCAGGCCTTCCCGCTGCTGTTCGACGTTGTGCGTACCTTTATGGCCGGAACCACGCTAATGGGCGGCATGACCCCCTTCAGCCTTCCGCCGATCGATCCGAATCGGCTGAATTTTGAAAAGAAGGAGTGAGTGAACCGATGGCAAATTCCTTGCGATCAAAGCTCTTTTCCAAAAAGGAATGGAGCTGGATCATGTACGACTGGGCCAACTCCGTCTACGCGACCAACATCATGGCCGCGATCTACCCCACCATCTTTGCCGCTCAGGTGAAGGGCGGCGACATCCGCTGGGGCTACGCCACGTCCATCGCCACGCTGGTGGTCGCGCTGCTTGCGCCGGTGCTTGGCTCCCTTGCAGACTACAAGGGCATGAAAAAGCGCCTGTTCACGCTGTTTATGCTGATAGGCGTGCTGTTTACTCCACTGATGGTGTTTACGGGGCACTGGCAGGTCGCACTGGTCGGTTACGTGATAAGCCGCATCGGCTTTTCCGGCTCCTGCCTGTTCTATGATTCCTTCTTAACGGACGTCACCACGGACGAGCGCATGGACAAGGTCTCCTCCTGGGGCTACGCCATGGGCTACATCGGCGGCAGCACCATCCCCTTCGTCATTTCTATCGCGGTTTTGCTGCTGTTTGATTATAACCGCTTCGCCATGGCCTTCTCTGTGCTGATCGTAAGCGTATGGTGGCTTTTATTCTCCATTCCCATGCTCAAAAACGTAAAGCACGAGCATTATGTCGAAAAGCCCGCAAATCTCACCCTCGGCAGCATCTTTTCCGGCGTTTGGACGACGTTCAAAAGGATATGCGCAAACCGCGGGCTGCTGATTTTCATCCTGGCCTACTTTTTCTACATCGACGGCGTGGATACCGTTATATCCATTTCTACCGCCTACGGCTCCACCCTGGGGCTTGGCTCAACCGGCATGATTCTGGCGCTTTTGCTCACCCAGATCGTGGCCGTGCCCTGCTCCATCTTCTTTGCGCGCCTTGCGGATAAGATCTCCGCGCGCCGGGCGCTGATCGG
>CADBNW010000228.1 GCA_902796025.1 uncultured Eubacteriales bacterium | reverse complement strand
TCCATGCCGCCAAAGAGCGGGCCGTAGTCGTTCAGATCGTTCAGCAGGCAGCCGCTGGCTCTGTCCATAAACCAGCCCACGTCGCTGCCGAACCACACGGTCTCGCCGCTGTCGATGGTTTCCATGACGGCCTTTTTGATGGTTTCGATATCGGTGTTCAGATAGCACACGGGATCACCCTCGACGACGTTGCCGATGTAACGGATGGTATAGGCCTTGTTGAAGGGCTTGTCGTCGGTGGGGGAGTTGATCAGCGAAACGTACTCGTCAAAGGGGAAGTCGATGTACTGCTTCCAGAAGCTCTGCGGGGTGAGGCCTTCGAGGCGCACGAAGTTTTTGTCCTTGTCGCGGTACTCAAAATCGAACACCTCGGGCGGCTGACCGAAGGCCGCGGTCAGTATGCCGTGGATATCGCAAAGGGTCTGGGCGCAGATCTCCTCCAGCGCGTCCTTGCCTGCGCCGTTTTTGTGCTCGCGGCGCAAGATCGCGGCGGCCCTGCGCAGCTTTATGTTGATCGCCTTGTTGAGCGAGCGGGTGTTGGAGGACTTGTGGGTCTCGGGCATGACGCTTTTTGGAACCAGACCGTACTTCTTTACCAGATTTGCCATCATATCCCACTGGCCGCCGTCCTGGATGCCGGTGGAAACGATGTAGTTTACCACGCGGTCGTCCTTGTATAGATCCAGCGTGTCCATGATGGACCACAAAAAATAATTGGCTTTTTCCAGCTTGTCGTAATAGGCGATGTAGTTTTGGCTAAGCTCGAACTGCTCCATGTTCAGCTTTTTGTTTGCGATTTCGCGGAACAGGTTCAGCGCCGCAAACAGCCAGCAGCGGCCGGAGCTTTTCTGGTTGGTCACGGGCAGGGTCTCTACCTCGTGGTTGAACAAAAAGCTGCCTTCCCAGCTTTTGGCGGTGTCAAAAATGATCTCGTCCAGATCCTGCTTTCCCATCGCAAGCGCGGCTGCGCGCAGAGCGGGGTTGGCCTGAAATTTAGCCTGCATCGCGGCAAGCTCCGCTTTTCCGATAATCATAGGCGCCTCCCAAAAATTTGATGCTTTAGTATACCACAACGAAGCGGCAGGCGCAAGTGCCGTATGCGGTCGAATATGGGGAGATTTACGAAGCGGGATGACGAAAAAACGCGTGCCTTCGGTACGCGGTCAAGGAAAAGCGGGAGATGCAATAGGAGACGCTTGCTCAATCAGAGGTATCCGCTTCAGCATCCGGAATGTATTCCATCACGTCCTCCACCAGGCAGGAGAGGATCTTGCAGAACATTTCTATCGTGTGCGTGCTCACGCTTTCGTTGCGCTTCAGCCTGGTTATTTGACCGGGGCTTACGCCGTAGCGGTTGATCAGGGCATACTGCGTGATTCCGTTTTGCTTCAGCTTCTCAAAAAGACGCTTGTAGGAAATCATCAATATGCCTCCGAAAAATCTTAACTGACCGTTGACATATTAACCCATTTCATAATATAATGTTAATAACCAATATCGGTTATGATATGCGGTGGAGGGGGAGACGGATATGATGATTAGATCTCCATAAAGCAGTGACTTATACATAGTATGGCGGTACATACATTGCCGTTGCGAAAGAAGTTGGACGTTCAGCAAGTGCAGTCGCACGGTATGTGAAGCTGGAAGGAACATCGAAGGCGGCAAAGCAAGCGTTGAAAAACGCGGTGGAATAGTAAGGAGAAACGGACAATGAAGAAGATTGTCACATTAGTTATATCAATAGTTTTATTATTCTCAGTTGCTGTTGCTGAATATGACTTTTCTGATAAGTCAGCAGATGAGTTAATAGAGATTATCAATCAAGCAACAGAACAATTAAACGAATTACGCAAAATACCCTCTGAAGATGATGAAAAACTTGTTTTTAGTGGGAACAAGACAAAAATCATTTCTGGCGTTGAAATTGACTTTGCGCCTTGTAGAGTAATCTTCAAACAGGATAAATCCTCGGATTTTGAAGTCTCTTATATACGCGGTAATGATAGCAATACCCTAATATATGGATATGATTTTGATCCACCATCTACTATGGAAGTTCTTAGGGAAAACGGAACATATGAGTTTTCAATTGAAACTACATCACCTTGGAGTTTAGAATTTGAACCTTTATCTACCGCGGGAGCACTTGAACTATCAGGACATGGAGACTATGTTAGTGACATATATACGATATATGGTTCAACAATTCTTGAGATTACGGCAAAATATAACGGAATGGATAATTGTATTATTGACTACTATTACAAAGACGGAAGTAGATGGAGAAGAGAAGGTATGACTAACGGGTTAGAAGACTCGGGAAAATACACATATGAAAAAATCATAAAGTCAGCAGGACAGACACAACTATTTTTCGTGGTTGATTTTGATGAGGGAGACTGGTCCATTACTACATCTGCGGATTAACTCTGATTCATTATATACTTCTTTACGAATGAGTACAGGCACCCCGCCTCTGGCGGGGTGCCGCCATATGAACTTTGATAACTGAATAACCTGCGCAAAGCCTATGGAAAGGAAGATATGAATTGTTCCATTTCATTGGCTTCATACATAGCGGACTGGATGAAAACATATAAGGCAATAACCGTGCGTCAATCCACATATAACCGCCTTCAAACGTCTGTAAAGGCTTTAGAAGGCTATCCTACGGTAATGGGTTTGATGAGATGTATAATGCTCTGACAAAGTAAAAGGACGTGCTTTTTATCAAGCACGTCCTTAAAACAGGGGCAGAAGGATTCGAACCCTCAACAAAGGTTTTGGAGACCCACGTGTTACCATTACACCATGCCCCTACGGCTCAAAACCTTGTTTATTTTACTGTATTTTCCTTGCTGTGTCAAGTTAAGTGAATGTTATTTGCATTCCCTGAGGCTGCGCTGACCGGGGAGGCCGTGCGCGGCGGTGATCAGCTTTTGAAGCAGGGAAACGTCCACGCTTCGGGTATCGCCCTGGGACAGGGCGGCTGCGATGCCGGCGGCTTCGCCCAGTGCCATGGCGGTGGGGGTGATCCGGGCGGAGGCTGCGGCCTCGTGCTCCGCGCTGATCGCCCGGCCCGTGACTAGCAGGTTTTTAAGGCCTGCGGGGAGCATGACCCGGTAGGGCAGGTCGTACAGGCAGGGGCGGGAGGAGGCGTCGCAGGCAAGGCTTGCGCCCCTGGGGTCGTGGATGTCGATGGGGAAGGCGCACATGCACACCGCGTCGTCAAAGCACGCGCCGTGCAGCACATCCTTTTGCGTAAGCGTGTAATCGCCAAGGATGTGCCTGCTTTCGCGCACGCCGATGGTCTGCCCGGTCTGGATGAGAAAGGCGTTTTGAAAGCCATCGATCCTGCGGCGCAGGAAGGACAGGATCTGCTGCGCCTGCGCCTGCCCCTCGGCCTGTGCCTGCGTCATTTGCGCGGGGGAGAGGGCGCTTTTTTCGATCACGCGGCTCATGTTGACCACGGCCTCGTCCGGGCGCACGCCCTGAAACAGCAGCACCCGGTCGCGGGGAAAGGTGATCTCGCCCGCCTCGCGAGCGCGACGCACCTCGTCAAAATAGCCGGACACCGCGACGTAGTCCTGCTTGAGCGCGCCCTTTGCCAGCACGAACTGGTCGGGACGAAGGCGCATTTTCGCCTTTACGCGGCCAAAATCCACGCCGCCAAGCTTGATCACCAGCGTCATCGGCTGGCTGAGACCGTCCCGCGCGCGGCCGACCTGGCAGGGGACGCCCGCAAACTGCGAAAGGTCCGCATCGCCGCTGGCGTCGATGTAGCACTTAGCCGAAAGGGCGGAGAGGCCCGCCTTGCTTGCGGTCTGCACGCTTTGGATCTGGCCGTTTTCTACGTTTGCGCCGCACAGCAGGGTTTGGAGGAACAGGGTGATGCCGGGGCACTCGGCAAGCATTTCAAAGTAGAGCTGGCGCAGGATCTCCGGCTCGATGGGGGTGATCGAGGAGGCGACGCCCAGGGGATCGGGGATGTGGCCAAGGCTGCTGCCGCGTAAGATCAGGCGATCCACGATCTCCTGCGCGATGCCGCCGATGACCTGCCTTTTGCCGGAGTGGAAGCCCATCAGCGGCCCAACCAGCGCCTGGGTGTTTGCGCCGCCGGGCGTTGCGCTTTGCTCGATCAGGGCAACGCGCGCGCCCTGCCTTGCGGCGGCGATGGCGGCGGCCATGCCGCTTGCGCCTGCGCCTGCGACCAGCACGTCAAATCGCAGCGCTTCGCTCATGCTTGCACCTCCACATCCACCTCAAAGCAGCGCGGCCAGGGAAGGGACGCGCAATACTTTGGCACGTGTGAAAACGGCCAAAGCTCTGGAAGGCTTTGTTCATAGAGCTTTTGAAGCAGCTGCACTGCAGAAGCCGTATCCTGCAGGTGATAGATGTTTTCGCCCTTTTGCAAAAGTGCCGTTTGCAGCGCTTGCCGGATATGGCTTTGATAGCACAGATCGTCAAGCACCCGCTCGTAAAGGAAGCGCTCGTTCTTTTTGTCCGGGATGCTGTCGGTAACTACTTGCGCAAGCAGCGTGCCCATGGCGTTTGAAGCGGTGTTCCACGCGCTGTAGCCCCAAAGGTCATCCGGGCGCGCAAGGGCCTTTAGCAGCCCCTTCGTGCCGCCGTTAGCGCAGACGAGATCGAGCAGATACACGCGGCGGCCCGCGCTGATGAGGCTGCTGATGCGGGAAGCGGCTTCACTCAGGAAGGCGGCGTCCGGCTGCCAGTCCGGGGCCTCGCACTGGCGGCCGCTTGGTGGACACAGGACGCAGAGGACGTTTTTGCTGCCTGCGCGGACGCGGATGCTGGCCTCGCGCAGCGCGGCGTCAAGGTTTTCGGCAAAGGGCCTGTCCTCGTACAGGGCGGTAAAGCCCCGGTCGCCGAGCCACAGGAGCTCGGCCTCCGCCTGCGCGCCTGCGGTGCTCAATGCTCGGGCGGCCAGCATCGCGCCCGCCTCGTCGGTGCCGTTTCGAACCAGCGCAGGCAGATCCGTGGAGCCAGAAAGGGCCTTTAGGATCTCGCGCTGATCCCGCTTGTGCAGGCCGTAGGGCTGGCTGTCCTCCTGCAGAAGGCTGAGAAAGGAAATCAGGCCCTCCTTTACCAACTCGATGGCCGCGAGGTTGACGGAAAGATTTCGCGCGCGCACCCGGTGCAGCTTTTGCTTGAGCGCTTCGGGCAGGGCGGCGGTGGCTGCTTCAAGGCGCTTTTTGCTCTCTTCGCCGGGGACGCGCTCGCTGTAGTCCAGCGCCTGGGAATACTCGGTGACTGCCCAGTGGAGCTTTAGCTCCTCTGGCGTGAAGACCGAAATGGAGGAGCGCAAAATGACGGAGGAGGCGTACACAGGCTTGCCGGGATGCGCAAGGAGCAGCTGCCTTAGCGCTTCTATGCGGTTTAGCGCCGTTTCGGGGCTCGTGCTTTCCTCCCGCGAAGCAAGAAGGCTGCCGTAGCACCATTGGTCGAGGCTCAAAACCGCGGCGTCGCAGCGGGGCAGCTCCCTTTCCACAAAGGAAAGCCGGTCCTCCCAGCGGGAGGGGCGGTCGAACCAGTCCCTTTCGCCTGCGGCGGGAAGGACGCACTGCGCGCCCGCGTGGCGGCAAAGGGCCTCCACAAAGCGGGTGTTGCAGGGGCGGCTGTCCACGGGCAAAAGCATCAGACGCATGCGTTTACCTCGTCGATGGCCTTGCGGAAGGCGCGGATCGCGGGAAGGATGGTGCCTTTCTCCCTGCCGGTGACCATGGCGCCGATCATCAGCCCCTTTACCCCGGTGCGCGCCAGAAGATACGCTTCCTCCGGCTTTATGGCGCGCTGCGTGGGCACCACCACGGGCACGTTCACGCTGCGCGCGATAGCGGCGTATTTGATCAGATCCCGCATGTTCAGGCGCGTGCCGTATTCCGCCCCCTGCACTACAGAGGCCTCCACCACGCTCGCGCCCAGGGCGGGGAAGAGGGCGATCTCCTCGGCGCTGTAGCTGTAGTCGCAGGCGCACATCAGGGGCTTTGCGCTGTCAAAGGCGCAGCCGGGGATGTGGTGGGCGTACACCGAGTAAAACGAGAAGGGCATTTGCTCGAGGGCCGCAAAATCCGATTCCACCGCCTCGACGGAGCCGCCGGGCACGATTCCCATGGGGCCGGTTTTATGGGCAAGCATTTCCTCCAGCGCGCTTCTTTCTTCGCTGAGCGCGCCAAAGTGGGTGCCGCTGGCCCTGTGCTGCACGTTTATGTGCACCTTGACCACGTCCGCGCCCTCCTCGAACGCCGCGCGGCAAAGCGCGGGGTCGTTTTTGGGAAGGCTCATGATCAGGGTAAGGCCGGGGCGGGCCAATAGCTTCAGATAATCGTTCATGGGAGTGTTCCTCCAGGGATAAGTGATTTTTGAAAGATCAATTCTGCTCCAGCAAAACCGCGATGGAATAGGGCGGAAGCTGGAGGGACGTTTTGCCCTCTTCGGTATCGAGTTTGACGGGATCCGTCCCGGTCAGCAGCTCGCCGGATAGCGCGTAAGACCCGGAAAGCGCGATGCGCCCTTCGCTTTGCGCGTCAAAATTTATGGCGATCACGCACTCGCTTTCGCCGTCAAAGCGGCGCAGGGCCAAAAGCGCGCCGTCCACGACCAGCGCCTCGCTGCGGCCCGTCATGATGACGGGGAATTTTGCCTTCAAATGGTTCAGGGCTTTGCAGTAGTTGAGCAGCGACGCCCCGTCCACCTGCTGGGCGTACACGCCGGGATAGGCGTAATCCGTGCGGGTCGCGCCGGGCGGCGGCAGGGTGATCTCGCCCTGGGCCCAGTACATGCCGATGCGCTTGTTAGGATCCACCCCGCTGCCCACCATGCCGATCTCCTCGCCGTAGTAGGTAAACACGCTGCCCGGGAACAGGTTCAAAAGCCCTTCCGCAAATTTGGCCTTTGCGGGGTCGGAGCGCGCCTGCAAAAGGCCGACACTTCGGCCGGTGTCGTGGTTGCACAAAAACGGGGCGATGATGCCGTCCGGGATGGCGCTCTCGGTGGCCGCAAGCGCCTTAAAGTAGCTCTCGGCGGGCTTTTGCGCCTTGAGTGCGCTTACGATATAGCCCTCCGCCTGGGAGGCGGGAAACAGGAAAAAGCCGTCGATGCCGCTTTCGTAGTAGCGGCTGATCTGATCAAGACTTGTCCACGCTTCGCCCACGATGTAGCAGTCCGGCTTTGCGGCCTTTGCAGTGTCGTTTATCCAGCGCAGGACCTCGATGTTGCCCTCGAGCGTGTCGGTGTAGCTTGTGACCGCGTCCAGACGGAAGCCATCCACGTCCACGTCCTTTAGCCAGAAGCGGATCACCTTTTCCAGCTGGCGGCGCACCTCGGGATTGGTGAGGTTGAGGTCCGGCATGTTGCCGCCGCTGAACTGCTCCTCAAAATACCAATTAGTGCCTTCGACGCGCGCCATCTTGCCTGTGCGCTTTTGGCTGAAGGTATAAAAGCCTATGTATTTGTTGCCCAGGTTTCCAAACTTCAGGGAGGTGGTCGCAAGCTTGAACCAGTCGTGCTGGGTGGAGGTGTGGTTGACGGGCAGGTCGATGATCAGGCGAAGGCCCAGCGCGTGACATTCCTTAACCAGCGCGCGCATATCGTCCAGCGTGCCGTAGAGGGGATCGACGTCCATGTAATCGGTCACGTCGTATTTGTGATAGCTGGGGGAGGGCATGACGGGCATCAGCCAAAGGCCAGTGTAGCCCATGTCTGCGATGTAGCTAAGCTTTTGGCGAAGGCCGTTCAGATCCCCGCGCCCGTCGCCGTTGGAATCGGAGTAGGAATAGACGAATACCTCATACCACATGCCCGGGGACGCTTTGGCGGGCTGGGCCTCCGCCGCCGCGCAGGCGGGAAGGAGGAGGCAGAGAACGAGCAAAACAGACCAAAGTCTTTTTAACATAGAGAACGCCGCTCCTTTCTTCGTTAGGCTTAATGGCTGGGCGCGTTGAGCACCCGGTCGAAGGCGAGCTTGGTGCGCATGTCGCCGGTAAACAAAAGCGGGTAGCTTTGCTGCTTGCGAAAGCCCGTCAGCCAGCTGTCGGCGTCGGTAAGCCCCCAGAAGGTGACGTTTTCCACCTTCACGCCTTCGCGTTTTAGCTTCAGCAGCATTGCAAAGTAGCTTTCGTAGGCCGTGGCAAGCTGCTCCTGGCTTTCCTCGTCCATGGAGGTACAGTGGATGTCGAGCTCCGTTGCGTGCAGGGTAAGGCCAAGATCTGCGTATGCACGCGCCGCGCGCTCGCAGGCGGCAGCGTCAAAGCCGTCCAGCACGAAGTGCGCCTGCATGCCCATGCCGTCGACGATCCCCTCGGCCTTAAGGCGCGAAAGCAAAGCGCAGATGGCCTCGCATTTTTCGGGCTCGAAGCAGTTGTAGTCGTTGTAAAAGAGCTTTTGCCCGGGCAAGGCAAAGCGCCGGGCCGCGCGGAAGGCACAGGGGATGAATTCGCCGCCCAGCGCCTCGTACCAGGGGCTTTTGCTGCGCAGGGCGTTTTCGGCGCCCTGGGCGGGCTCGATGGCCTCGTTCACCACGTCAAAGGCGTAAACCACGCCGGGGTAGCAGCGGTTTACGTGCTCCATCACGGTTTCGATGTAGCTTTCAAGGCGCTTTTGCATGAGGGCGGCGTCTGCCAATGGAGCGTCCGGCGCGTCGGACCAGTCCTTTGCGTAAAACCAGCGCGGGGTCTGATTGTGCCAGCACAGCACGTGAAAGCGAAGCTGGAGGCCGTTGTCCCTGGCAAAGGCAAGATAGCGGTCGCAGGTGGAAAAATCGCACTTCGCAGTGACCGCATCGCCGCCTGCAAGCGTCGCGGCGTGGTCCAAAAGCCGCTCGGGCTTCATGTCGTTTTCGGCGGTCAGGCTGTTGAAATGGCGCTTGATCAGCTGGGCGCGATCAGCGTCAAGCAGCTGATCCAGCCGCACCGCCGCGCCGATTTTGAATTGGTCAAGATACGCCGCGCAAAGGGACGGCGCTGTCAGAGCGTTTTGCATATCCGCTTTACCTCTCGTTTTTTTCTTATTATAACATTAAATGGGGAGCTGTGTAAACCCAGGGCGGGAACGGAAGGGCGCAAAAAACCGGAGAGCCAACGCTCTCCGGAAGAACTATGTTGATCAATAATTGTTTTTCTGGGCCTCGAAGCACTCACGGCAGTACACGGGGCGATCGCCGCGGGGCTGGAAGGGCACCTGGGTGGGACGGCCGCAGCCGTCGCAGATCACATCGTACATCTGGCGCTCGGCGCGGGGAGCGGCGTTGTCGTTCCTGCGGCGGCGAGCGGCGCGGCACTCGGGGCAGCGGTTGGGCTCGTTCTGGAAGCCTTTTTCGGCGTAGAACTGCTGCTCACCGGCGGTGAACACGAACTCTTTGCCGCACTCGCGGCAGGTCAGGGTCTTGTCTTCGAACATAATGAAATCCTCCTGTGATTGCCCGATGATGATTAAAAACCTTGCTTATAACGTTGCTTGCATCGGGCTTTGCCAATGGGAGGCATACGGCGTAATAAGGATTTTCACTCGGGATAGTCGAATTATACCACCATCCTGCGCGCATGTACAATAGGTTTTGCGCGATTAACCGAATTTTTATTGTGTTAATGTTAGCAATATGAAACAGGAAAGTCAAGTAATGCGCCCTGCGGCCTGCCCGATCAGCTGGGGGAGCGCCTCGAAGGGCCGTTTTCAGCAAGTTAACATTCGCGGTTGGAATTATTTTTGAAAACCCCTTGACAAAGGGGGGCGGCAGTAGTATTATATTAAAGTCGCCGTAAGGTGATGGCTCGGGAGCATAGCTCAGTTGGGAGAGCACTTGCCTTACAAGCAAGGGGTCACAGGTTCGAGCCCTGTTGTTCCCATGTGTGGTCCGGTAGTTCAGTTGGTTAGAATGCCAGCCTGTCACGCTGGAGGTCGAGGGTTCGAGCCCCTTCCGGATCGTATGTGCCTCGGT
>CADBNW010000227.1 GCA_902796025.1 uncultured Eubacteriales bacterium | reverse complement strand
GGAGGAAATCGCAAAGCGCTGCCAGGTGACCTTCGACTTTGAAACCAAGCACCTGCCCCACTACCCCCTGCCGGAGGGCGAAACCGCCAGTGGCATGCTGCGCCGCCTGTGCGAGGAGGGCCTGCAGCGCAAATACGCCCCAGACCGGCAGAACGCCAGGGAGCGGCTTGAGTACGAGCTGGGCGTGATCGAGAAAATGGGCTATGTGGACTATTTTCTGATCGTGTGGGATTACATCAACTACGCAAGGGCCAACGGCATTCTGGTCGGCCCCGGGCGTGGCAGCGGCGCGGGCTCCATCGTGGCGTACAGTCTGGACATCACCGCGCTGGACCCCCTCAAATACCAGCTGCTGTTTGAACGCTTTTTGAACCCGGAGCGCGTCTCCATGCCCGATCTGGACATCGATTTCGACTACGAGCGCCGCCCCGAGGTGATCGACTACGTCGCCCGCAAGTACGGGCAGGATCACGTCTCTCAGATCATCACCTTCGGAACTCTGGCCGCCAAGGCCGCGATCAAGGACGTGGGGCGCGTCATGGACATCGGTTACGGCCGGGTGGATCAGATCTCCAAAATGATCCCAAACGCCCTGGACATGACCATCGACAAGGCCATGGCGCTCAATCCCGAGCTGAAAAGCGCCTACGAGGACGACGCGGAGGTAAAGCGCCTGATCGACACCGCCCGAAAGCTCGAGGGCATGCCGCGCCACGCCTCCACCCACGCCGCGGGCGTATTGATCACGGCAAGGCCGGTATCGGATTACGTGCCCCTGCAGGTGAACGCGGACGTCGTCACCACCCAGTTCCCTATGGGCACGCTGGAGCATCTGGGCCTTTTGAAGATGGACTTTCTGGGCCTTCGCACCCTGAACGTGATCGGCGACTGCCTGGAATACATAAAAGAGGGCGGCGGGCCGCATCTAAAGCCTGAGGACATCCCCATGGACGATCCCAAGGTCTACGACATGATCTCCGCCGGGGACACGGACGGCGTGTTCCAGCTGGAGGGCGGCGGCATGCGCGCGTTCATCACCGGCATGAAGCCCCGCTCCTTTGAGGACATCGTGGCTGCCATAAGCCTGTACCGTCCGGGGCCCATGGATTCCATCCCCCGCTTTATCCAGGGCAAGCAGGATCCCTCCACCATCCACTACGAAACGCCGGAGCTGGAGCCGATTTTGAGCGTCACCTACGGCTGCATGGTGTACCAGGAGCAGGTGATGCAGATCGTGCGGGATCTGGCGGGCTATTCGATGGGCCGAAGCGACCTGGTGCGCCGCGCGATGAGCAAGAAAAAGCACGACGTGATGGCGAAGGAAAAGGAGTACTTCATCCACGGAAAGCTGAACGAGGACGGCTCCATCGACGTGCCTGGCGCGGTGCGCCGGGGCGTGAGCGAGGAGGCGGCGGAAAAGATCTTTGACGAAATGACCGCCTTTGCGTCCTACGCCTTCAACAAAAGCCACGCCGCGTGCTACGCGGTGGTGGCCGTGCAGACTGCGTACCTGAAGCACTATTATCCGGTGGAGTTCATGGCCGCCATGCTCAACTCCATCGCGGGCAACGCCACAAAGGTAGCCTACTACATCCAGTTCTGCCGCAAAAACGGCATCCGCATCGCGCCGCCCGACATCAACAAAAGCCAGGAGCGCTTCTCGGTGGACGAGGGGCAGATCCGCTTTGGCTTGAACGCCGTAAAGAATCTGGGGCACGGGGCGATCCTGGCGATACTGGAGGCAAGGCGCCAGGAACCCTTCCGCACCCTGCACGATTTCATTATGCGCCTAAGCGGCACGCAGGTAAACAAAAAGGCCGTGGAATCGCTGATCAAGGCCGGCGCGTTCGACCAGATGAGCGGGAACCGCGCCCAGAAGCTTTGCGTCTACGAAATGGCCATGGACGCCGCCTCCAAGCAGGCGGGGCAGATCTCCGCGGGGCAGATGTCGCTGTTTGACGACGAAAGCCTGAGCCAGGACCTGCCGGAGGATCTGCCAGATCTTGAGGACTTCCCCCTGCGCGAGCGCCTGGCGATGGAAAAGGAGTTTACGGGCATTTATTTGAGCGGCCATCCCCTGGACGAATACAGGGAGCAGCTTGGAAAGCTCACCTTCAGCACGGCGCTTTTATCGGAGGAGGGCGACGAAGACGCGCAGGCGGGCGATTTGGACGGAAGGCGCGTAGAAATGGGGGGACTGATCGCCCAGAAAACCAGCCGCGCGACCAAGGCGGGCATGCTGATGGGGATACTGACGCTTGAGGACCTGTACGGCTCCATCGAGGTGCTGGTTTTTCCAAAGGTCTTTGAAAGCATCGGCCACAGCCTGAACGAGGGCGACGCGGTGGTCATGCGCGGGCGGCTGTCCGGCCGGGACGGGCGCGCGCCGAGCCTGATCCTGGAATCCTTCCGACCCCTTTCGACCGACGCGCAGGCCGCAAAAAATGCGCCGCAGGAAAAGCCCGCGCAGGCGCACAAGCTGTTTTTGCGCCTGTCCCGCGCGCAGCTGGACGCGGTGCGCTTTATCCTTGAAACCACGCCCGGGACGGTTCGGGTCAACTATTACTTTACCGAGGAGGGCAAAAACTACGTAGCGCCCGCCTCCGAGTGGGTCAGCGAGGATTTTGACCGCGAAGGCCTTACCCAATTGCTGGGCGAGGGCTCCGTGGTGTTCAAATGACGGGGGTAGTTATGGAAAAGAGCTGTCTGTACATCGTCGTGCCCTGCTATAACGAGCAGGAGGTTTTGCGGGATACCGCAAACGTGCTTGCAAGGTTTTTGAGCGACAACAGCGATCTTCTGTCCGAGCGCAGCCGCGTATTGTTTGTGGACGACGGAAGCCGCGACAAAACCTGGAGCATCATAAGCGCGCTGTGCGGCGAAAGCAGGCGCTTTGAGGGGCTGCGCCTAAGCCACAACCGTGGCCATCAAAACGCCCTTTGGGCGGGCATGGACACCGTAAAGGAGAAGTGCGACTGCCTGATCACCATCGACGCGGACCTGCAGGACGACGTAAACGCCATGCGGGCGTTTATTGAAAAGTTTCAGGCCGGCGTGGACATCGTCTACGGCGTTCGCAAAAAGCGCGATACGGACAGCGCCTTTAAGCGCCTGACGGCGGAGGGCTTTTATAAGGTGATGGCTTTTTTGGGGGCCGAGACCGTGTACAACCACGCGGACTACCGCCTGCTTTCCAAAAGGGCGGTGCAGGAACTGATGCGCTACGACGAGGTGAACCTGTATTTGCGGGGCATGGTGCCGCTGCTTGGCTTTCACAGCGAAAAGGTGTACTACGAGCGCGGACGGCGCATGGCGGGCGAAAGCAAGTATCCGCTCAAGAAGATGCTCGCCCTGGCCTTTCAGGGAGCGACATCCTTTTCCGTAAAGCCCATCCGCTTTTTGTGGAAGCTGGGGCTTGCGATTATGCTGCTGAGCCTGATTGGGGGAGTTTTGGATCTGCTCCTGCCCGGCTTCGATCCCGGCTTTACCGCCTTTTCCGTTTGGTGCGCCTGCGGACTCATCTTAAGCGCGCTGGGCCTTGTGGGCGAGTACGTGGGCAAGGTCTACGAGGAGGTCAAACGCCGCCCGCGCTACAGCGTGATGGAGTATCTGCAAAGCGACGACGCGCCAAAGGGCTGAGCGCCAAAAAAGGAACCGCCGCGCGGGGGCTTCCCTGCGCGGCAGAAAAAGGGCGCTGGACTGCTCAATTGCCGGCGCTATAGCGGGTCTCCCCCGCCATGCCCATGCCCTGGGCGCGCGCGTAGAGCTCGATGCCCTCTCTGGTCTCGATAAACTTGAGCTCCGCGTCCAGGCGGCGAAGCTCGTCCTCCAAAGCCTCGTTGTCCTGTTTGAGCAGCGCTATACGGGCGTTTATGCTGCTTTTGCGCGCGTCGAAAACAGCATTCACGCTGATGAAAGCAACCGCCAAAGCGAAGATCATCAGCGCACAGGCAAAGCCGGTGAGGCGTATGCGGATCCGTCGTCTCATGAATATAGCGCACCTCCTGTTCAGACATCGGTCTGTTCGCGGCATTAAAAATTCGACCAAAGTCTTTTTTATTCCTGCAAATAATTTAAATTTTACGCATTATTAACATAGGAGGCCCCATGGAGTTCTCTGCCGAGCAAAAAAGGGTCATCACCTCCCGGGGAAGGAATCTGCTGGTATCCGCCGCTGCGGGCTCCGGCAAGACCACCGTGCTGGTGGAACGGGTGCTTGCCCTGGTGGACGAGGGCGTGAACATCGACGAGATCCTGATCGTCACCTTTACGCGCGCCGCCAGCGCCGACATGAAGCGCAAGCTGCGTGAGCGCATGAGCGCCCTGGCCGACGCCGGCAGCCGGCGGATGAAGGAGCAGCTGGAGAGGATGGAGCTTGCGCAGATCTCGACGCTGCACTCCTTTTGCGCCAAGGCCATCCGCGCCTGCTTTCAGCTGGTAAACGTGGATCCCGCCTTTGGCGTACTGGAGGACGCCGAGAACCAGCAGATCGAACAGCAGGCGCTTAGCGAAGCGCTGGAGGACGCCTACCTTCAAAACAGCAGCGAGATGCAGGCGCTTGCCGCGGGGCGCGGGCCGGAGGAAATAAAGGAGCTGGCCCTGTCGCTTTACGAATTTTTGTGCGCAAGGCCAGACGTGGACAGCTGGCTAAGCCACGCCCTATCGCTATTGGATACGGACGGAGAGATCTGGACAGACGCGCTTTTGCAGCGGGCGCAGGCGGCGCTTGGCGAAGCGGAGGCGCTTTTGAACTGCGCGGTCAAGATCTGCAACGCGGAGCTTGGCCCGGCGCACTATCTTGAAACGCTGGAGGGCGACCTTGGTTTTATCCACTCCCTGCAGGGACAAAGCTACGAGGGCATCCAGGCAAGCTACCTTCTGTACGTTCCCGCAAGGGCCCCGGGCGGGCGGCACAAGTGCGACAAGGAGAAGCTTGAAAGCGTAAAGGAATTGCGAAAGCGCGCAAAGCGGCTTTTCGAGGAGGAGGTCAAAAAGCTTACCTCCCTGTCAAGGGAGGCGTCCCTTGACGACATGCGCAAGGACGCCCCGGCGCTTCGGGCGCTGTTCTCCCTGACGCAGGACATGATGCGTCGCCAGATGGAGCTAAAGCGCGAAAAGGGCGCGCTGTCCTTCAACGACCTTGAGCGCCTTACCCTTGAGGTACTGAAGGACGACGCAGCGCGGGAAAAGCTGCGGGCGCGCTTTCGCTACGTGTTTGTGGACGAGTATCAGGACACCAGCGACATGCAGGAGGCCATCGTGTCCGCCATCGCCCGCGAGGACGGGCGCTTTATGGTGGGCGACGTGAAGCAGTCCATCTATCGCTTCCGAAACGCGGAGCCCGCGCTGTTTATGAACGCCTACGCAAAATACGCCCAGGGCGGGCCAAACGAACTGATCGTGCTGGACAAAAACTTTCGCTCCCGCCCGGCGGTGCTGGAATTTGCAAACCTCGTCTTTTCCCGGGTGATGAACGGCGGCGTAAGCGAGATCCTCTACGACGATAACGCCTCCCTAAAGCCCGGCGGAAGCTTTGAGGGAGAGGATCCCCCGGTGGAGCTGATGCTGGTGGACGCCGGGGACGGCGGCGAAGCGGAGGGCGCGGACGACGTACCGGAGGACGACGACGGCTGGGACAGGGAAAGCGCCCGCGAGCTCAAAACCGCGGAGCGCGAGGCGGAGCTGATCGCCCGCCGCATCCAGGAGCTGATGCAGCAGTCGGAAGGCGAAGACCCCAAAAACAAACTTCAGTACAAGGACATCTGCGTCATCACCCGCGTGCGCCGCAACGTCCTAAGCCAGATGGCGGGCATTTTGGCCGCCCACGGCATCCCCGCCTACGCGGACGAAAGCGAAAGCTGCTTTGACGCGCTGGAGGTCATGGTGACGGTAAATGCGCTGAGGCTTCTGGTCTCAAGGCGGGAGGAGCTTGCGCTGCTTAGCGTACTGCGCTCCCCGATGTTTGACGTAAGCAGCAGCGAGCTTGCGTACATCCGCGTAAAGAGCCCCGACGTCCCCTGGTGGCAGGCCGTTCAAAACGCGAAGGAAGACAACCCGAAGATCGCGCGCTTTTGCGAGCTTGCCGCGCAGTGGGAGGCCTTGAACGGCGCACTCAGCCTTTGCCGCCTGATCAGGCGCATCCTTTCGGATACGGGGCTGTACCTGTTTGTAAGCGCCCTGCCGGGCGGGCGGCGCAGGGCCGGAAATCTGGATCTATTGTGCCAGATGGCGCAGGATTACGAAGCCCAGCAGGGAGGCTCCCTGAGCGGGTTTTTGGAGTATCTGGACGGCATGAAGGAAAGCCAGTCGAGCGTCGGCGCGCAGGAGGTCGGCGAGGGTGACGACGTGGTAAAGCTGATCACCGCCCACAAAAGCAAGGGACTGGAATACAAGGTCGTGTTTGCGGCGATGCTTGGACGGGCCTACGGGCGGGGCGGAAAGGACAGCGGCCTGTGGCTGGACAAGCAATTGGGCGCGGGCTTTGAGCACATAGACACCGCCCTTGGCAGCGTGCGCGGCACGCTTGCCACCAAGGCCATGAGCGCGCTGAACCGGCAAAGGGACGTGGCCGAGGAATTGCGCGTGCTCTACGTCACCATGACCCGCGCGATGGAGCGCCTGATTTTGGTGGGCAGCGCGGACAATCTTGAGACGGCCCGCGCAAAAAACCAGGCCGCGCAGGAAAAGCCCGATCTGTACAACAGCGCCCTTGACATCTGCGCCGCGGCGGCGTACAGCTGCCCGGGCTGCGAGGCCCTTGGCGGAACGCCTCTGGCTGGCAGGCCGTTTGTCAATCTTAAGATCGTTCCGGCAGGAGACATCGACGCCCCCGCAGAGGAGACGGAAGCGCGCAGCGCGCACCCCGTGGAGGAGCTGCTTTCAAGGGAGGACTGGTCAGGCGAGGAAGAGGAATTGCTCCTATGGCGCTACCAGTCCAAGGTAAAGCCGGACGCGCCGCTGAAGCTCTCCGTCACGGGGCTGGAAAAGGACTTTACCGGCCCTGCGCAAATGCCGCGTCTGATCGAGCAGCCCGCGTTTCTTTCAGGCGAGGACTCCCTCGTCTACACCGAGCGCGGCACCGCGCTGCACCGGGCGCTGCGGGCGCTTGACTATGCGCCTTTTGCGGGGCTGAGCGAAGGCGAGGCCCTTAGCGAAGCACAGCGCCAGCTGGAACAGTTTTGCGCGGGGCAGCTGCTAAGCGCAAAGGAGCTTACCCTGATCGATCCAAAGCACATTGCGCGCTTTGCGCTGGGCGAGGTGGGACAGCGGGTGCTCAAATCTCCCAAGGTGCAAAGGGAGTGGCGCTTTTCCATGCTGATGGACACGCGCCGCGTGATCCCGGACTGCCCCGAGGGCAACCGCATCCTCGTGCAGGGCGCGATCGACCTGTGCTTTTTGGAGGACGGGCAGTGGGTGCTTTGCGACTATAAGACCAGCTTTTCAAGCGACGACGAAGCGCTGATCGAAAGATATCAAACGCAGCTCAGCGTCTACCGCGAGGCGCTTGAGAGCCTGACCGGGCTTAAGGTAAAGGAAGTGCTTTTGTGCCTGCCCGCGCAAAACCGCTACCTTCGCGTGGAGACGCATCATTTTGAAAGAGTCGGGCAGTAGGGATATTCCACTTCAAACCATCTTTGCCACGATCCAGGCTCCCCGCACAGGGACGGAGTCTGGATCTGAAGTGTCTGCGCACTGCCAAGGCGGTAGCTGCCAAGCGCCGCCAGGGCCTTGATGGCTGCCGCATCCGGGTCCTCCGGCAAAAGCGGCCAGGGCACACCAAAATCGTTTACGACGATGCCGCTTTGGGCAAAATCAGCCAGCTCCTGCTCGTTTATGGAGTTTAGGCCGACCTTCATCGTTGCGATGTGGAGGCCTTCGTGATAGTTCCATATTTCCGCGATAAAGGAAAGCATATCGGGATCTGAGAGGAATGCCGCCATGTACCCGTCCTCCCGGGCAGAAACGGCGAAGGGCACATAGCCCTGATGCTGCAGGCGCAGCGTGCGGGTGGTTTGGGTCTTTGCGTTATAGACCGAAACCGCCGGGCCGGATGCGCAAAGCGCAAAGCCCCAGTCGAAAAGATCGATCCGGTAGGTCGCCCCGGCCAGCGCTTCGCTTAGCGCTACGCGGTCGATCCGCCCAAATTTTTGATTCTTTGCGTCGATTGCGATCCAGTAGATCACGGGCTCATCGTAGGCCCACAAAACCGCGCCCGCGTCGTTCCAGCGCAAAAAGCCGTCGAACTCCCAGGGCCCCGAAAGCCTGTCCATCGGCTTGCCCTGCGCGTCCTTCAAAAGGAGCGCAGCCTGATCGTCCTTTTCCACCGAGAAGCAAGGGGCGTTTGCCTCCTTGTGCGCGTTCCCGCTTTGCGTGGGCGCCTTTACGCTTATGCGGGCAATGGTGTAGGTTTGCGCGGCGCCGTCTTCAAAAGTCAGCCTGAAATTTCCGTCCGGAAGAGGCGTAAGCTGCTTGCAGCTCTCGACCATCAGGGAGGAAACGCATCTGCCGCTCGTGCTGTCCACGCATTCCACAAGGCCGCGCCTTGGGATGAACAGCAGGCTTTCGTCAAGACTGTAGCACAGGTCAAAGGCCTCATGGTATAAGTCCGATCCCGTTTCAAACAGTTTTCTTCCCTGCGCGTCGTACTGGACGGCGACCGTCGTTTCGCCAAAGTGGTCTTCGCGCTTTTTTAAAAGCGCGTAGGAGCCGTCGCTTTTGAACGCGGCCTGAACGATCTGAAAGACGATGGCGTCCTCCTCGTTCATTAGAATCAGCTTTTTGACGTGAAGCTGCTCTCCCGCTTTGTCCAGATCCGGGAAACCCGCAGGATCCGAAAACAGGCCGCCCACGTCCAGCACGATCGCGTTTCCGTAATCGTCGATCACCAGCGTGTGCGAGGCTGTATCCGCCCAAAGGCTGCTCAAAACGCACTCGCAAAGCAGGGGCTGCTGCGCATACATGGTTTTTATGGGGACCTGGGCTATCAGGGCGCAGCTTCTGATCCCCTGCGCTTCCTCTCCCCTCCAGGCATAGACCGACAGGTATCCGCCATAGGCCTGGAAAAAGAGCAGGCGCTCCCCCTCCCCCATGACGGCCACGGCAGGCAGCGGCTCCCGATTGAGGTGCTCCGTATGCGCATCGAGGAAAAGCGTGGCGCTTGCAGAGATGCTTGTGGCCCTTTCCATCTGATACGTGTGCCCGGTATTGGAAAACCACAGCCGGACACTGTCTCCGCTCACAAATACATACGCACCAAAATCCTCAAACTCCTGCGAAAGCGCGCCAAACTGGTAGAGGTCCTTTGGCGGAAGCGCCGAGGCATCCGTTCTGGGCTGCACACTGTCCACGGCCAGCATCCAGTCCTGCTGCTGCAGGATGGACGAAGCGCCGATCTTTGCGTCGCCGCAATCCGGCTTTAGCGTAAGCGCCTGGGCATAGTAGGCAAGCGCCTCCGGGTAGCTGCCCGCGGTGTTGTAGCCGGAGCCCTGCGATACATAGGAACGGACCAGGCTTTGCGTAAGCTCCCGGTTTGCCTGCTCGGTCTGCGCTTTTGCGTCAAGCGCCGCCTGCTCTGCGACGATGGCGCGGCTTCTCTCGCTTTTCGCTTCAAAATACAGGCTGAGGACGCTTGCGATGAATATGCTCATCACTGCAAGTGCCAGGGAAAGCGTTGTGATCGTAAGATGCGTTTTTCTGCGCCTTTCCCTTTGCCACAGATCGTCAAACGAGCGCTTCATCAAAGCCGCAAGGATCCTTACGCTTTCCCTGCGCAGGGCCTTTTTGCTTATTTTGTGATCTGGGCCCGCGATGTTTGCGGCAAGCGGTTCCGCATCGCCGGTGATGTTTCCGTCTTCGTCAAAGCTGTGCAGCATAAGCGGCGAAAAGGAGGTTTCCGGTTTACCGTCCACAAGGACCGCCAGCAAATGATCGCGGTCGTGCGTCTTTAGAAAATAGCGTATCTCCGCCTCGCACCAGCGGGATTTGGGAAGCTCCGGCGAGCAGATGACGATAAGGTAGCTGCTCTGGTCCAGCGCGCGCAAGATACTGTCCGACAAGCTGCCGGAAAGCGGAAGCTCGTCCTCGTCCCGAAACACCGGGCCAAGCTTTTTCCTTTCGTCCTCCCCGCGCAGCTCCCGGGGGATGACGTAGCGCTCGATTTTTCTTTGGATGGTCTCAGCCGCCCTTTTGTCAAGCGGCAGGTGCCGATAGCTGATAAAGGCGACGTAGCGCCGCGAGTCGCCCCCGCTTGATCCTTTTGACTGCATATACTCGTTCCCTCCCCGCCTGCAAAGGCGCAGCGTGATCGATATTCATTTCCACAGCGCCTGTCAGATTTCCTGCAAGCAGGCGCGCGCGGGAAAGAAAAATCGTCCGGTCTGGCGGCGGGTCGTTCAGTTTTTACCTCAGTTTACAAAGTGCGAAAGCACTTCGCCTTGACAAAGTAAAACGGGAAACATATAATTCTTTTTATTCAACAACAGTCTGGAGTGATGTCTCATGCCAAAGCCAAAATTCTATATCACGACCCCGATCTACTATCCCTCGGGCAACATGCACATCGGCCACACCTACACCACCGTGGCCGCAGACAGCATGACGCGCTTTAAAAAGCTCACGGGATATGATACATATTTCCTGACCGGCACCGACGAGCATGGCCAGAAGATCGAGCGCAAGGCCGCAGAGGCCGGCGTGACCCCGCAGCAGTACGTGGACAAGATCGTGGCCGAAACCAAGGAGCTGTGGAAGCTGATGAACATCGAATACGACGATTTCATCCGCACCACGGACGAGCGCCATCAGAAGATCGTACAGAAGATCTTCCGCCGCTTCTACGAGCAGGGCGACATATACAAAAGCGAGTACGAGGGCTATTACTGCACGCCCTGCGAAAGCTTCTGGACGCCCACGCAGCTGAAGGACAAAGACGGCGTGAAGGTCTGCCCGGACTGCGGAAGGCCGGTGGAGCTTACCAAGGAG
>CADBNW010000226.1 GCA_902796025.1 uncultured Eubacteriales bacterium | reverse complement strand
TTTTCAAGGATCGCGCCTTCGCCCTCCGCCACCTGGCGAACGGCGCTGGCGGCGGAATTGCTCATGACCTCGGTGATCTGATAGCAGATGGCGCTGACATAGGCCGTGCAGTACCACTGATCCCATTCGGAGGCGCTGAGGCCGCCCGGATTTTGCGCCGCGCGGATGGAAAGCTCGTTGTCCGGGGTGGTCAGGGCGCTGACCTCGACCGTGCACACGCAGCCCTCAAGGCCGCCAAGCTTTTGCGCAAGATCCAGCGGGGCCCAGATCTGCTCGTCCGCGTCCTCGCCGCTGTCGAAGATCGCGCGCACAGAGACCTTGGCGGAATCCGCCTTGCCGCTGAGCGTCAGGCTGTCGCCGACCGTAAGGCCCAGTCTTTCAGCCAAAACCGCGCCCAGCATGACCTGGTTTTGCGCGCCCTGCTCGCTTTCGTCGATCCAGCTGCCATAGGGGATATCCCACCAGGAGCGCAGATCCTTTACGCCGGCATCCAGCTCCTCGCCGGTCGCAAGGGACAGGTGGTGATTGAACCAGGTGCCGACGACGGGCACGCTCGTTCCGTCTTCGGTCTCGGCGCTCACGTTCAAAAAGGGCGCAAAGTCCCGAATGTTGAAGGTCCAGAAGATCTCCTTGATTTTGCCAAGCTCGTCCTCTTTCAGGTAGCTTTGCTTTAATTCCGTTCCGCTTCCGTCCTCCACGGAGTAAATGTCGTTCAAAAGAGTGGAATCGTTCGGGCGCACCACGATGTTTGCGCCGTAGGCCTTCAGCTCCTCGTTTACCTTGTCGGTCACGTCCAGCATCACGTTGATCATGGCGGTGGCCAGGGAAGCGCCCAGGGCGATGGTCAGCGCGATCAGCAGCATTTTGCGCTTTTGCCTAAGCAGCGCGCCCTTAATCATTCTGAATAACACGCTATCCCTCCTTACCTGTTTTTGAAGCGGCTTTCGGCGGCGATCAGGTCGCTCATTTCGATCACGATGCTGCCGTTTTCGATCTTATAGCCAAGCGGCACCGGGTTGCAGCCGCCGGGAAGGCCGATGGTGTTGGTGTTCATCACCACGTCGCACTTTACGCAAACCACCGTATCGCCCCTTTGGATGTAGCCCGCCGGGCCGCACACGTCGCAGGCGTTCAGACCCACGCCGTACGCGCCGCTGTTTGGCTTTCGCACCACGATCCAGCGCACGGTCACCTTGTTTGGCGTTTCCATCGAAAACGCGTGCAGGTTATAGTCGTTTACCTGCTCCACGGGGATCAGCACCTGCGTGCCGTCCTCGCTCAGGACGTACTGCTCGATCTCAGGCTCGGGCTCCTTGCGCTCGGTAAGCGCCTTTACATACGTTACGTTCACGATGGCCAGAACAAAGCAGACCGCGACCACCAGCGCCCAGCGCCGGTTGTGGCGGCGGTTGGAGGTGAGGCGGCGCTTCTGCGCGGGGTTTGTAAACAGGCCTCGCCTAAGCAGGCTTCGCACAAACAGCACGATCGGGGGGATCAGCGCGACGCAGCCCGCGAGGATGATGAACGTAAGCGTGTTGTTGCCCACATACTGCGCAAAGGCGTGCTCGCCAAGATCCATGGCGCTTTTTGCCGCAGGCTTTGGAAACAGCCCCGGCCGCCATTTGGGATTTGTGCGCCATTTGCGAAGGATCTGACCGGCAAAGTTCACGATCAGCACCAGCAGCTCAAGCCCCGCCGTGCCGCCGGATATCAGATGGCTCAGATCGCGCCCGAGCCGGCCGTCCGCCTTTGTGCGCAACGCGTCGTCCTGACTAAAGCGCATGATGCAGCGGTACAAAAAGCGCGTGTACACCATCATTAGGATCAGCGCCGCCAGCCATCCGGCAAGGCGCAGCATGAAGTCCGTCGAGAACACGCCGTTGCCCGCAGTTTCAAATTGCGCGGGGGCCCACAGGACCTCCCAGGCCTTGTAGAACAACAGATCCGCGCTCACCAGCGCGCCCAGCACGCACACGGTCATTTTTCCCCACGCGGGGCTCTTTTTGTGCCCGAAGATCAGAATCGCAAGCAGCATCAGCGCCATCAGCGTTATGCCGATGTAGAAGGTGTAAAGGTTGATCTCCAGATCGCGCGTGGACAAAAAGGCGTGGCGCACGGCCCGGTACAGCGCAATCAATACGCCAAGTACTATGCCGCCAAGCTCCGCGAGCTTGCCGGCCCTGCCCATCAGGATGGATGAAAGCGCATAAAACACTGTGACCACCGTGGCGGTGATAAACAGGTTCAACGTGACGTTGTACAGATAAAGCAGCACGGCTTCAGCCTCCAGAATTCATTGAAAAAGGGTTTTGCCTAAACATTCGCAAAGCCGGTCTGCCGTTCCCCCGCGGAACGACAGCCGGCAGCGGGCAAGGGATCAGGATCCGAGCTTCGTCAGATCACCACTCCTGTACGTAGTACTCCCAATCGGTGAACTCGACCACGATGGGGCTGTCCCAGAAGCGACCGGTGACGCCGGTTTCGGCATCCACGTGCAGCAGGTAGCCATTCTCAGCGGGGCTGTGGATGGTGAGGATCAGGGTGTACACGCCGTCCACGGACAGCTTGATGTTGGCACCGTAGTGGGGGCCGTCGCTGGCGGCCATGGGCATGAAGGTGCCCTCCGCGCCGTCAACTACGTTGCCTTCCGCGTCCACGACCTTGTAGTCGATGGACAGGTAGGGGATCCAGTCGCCCACGCCGTAGCCCAGCTCGTTTTCGTTGGCGGAAACGTCGGCCTCGATGTGGATGTTGGCTTCCTCAACGCTCAGACCAGCGCTGGCGGCGGGCTCCATGACGACGGGCTGGAAATATACAGCGGCGATGTGGATGATGCCATCGGGACCTACATCCTGCTCTTCGCCGATGGGAAACTCTTCAAAACCGGCTTCGTCCTCGGCCAGGGCGGCAAAGGCGAACACCGTGATCAGGGACAGCATGAGCGCAAACAACTTCTTCATTATCATATCCTCCTTTGTTGTGCGAAAATGGGGAGTACCGAAAACCATTCGGTTATTATCGTCGCGGTCAGGGCACAGCGGGGTCGTGTTTTCTGACCGGTGACAGCAAATTATTTGACCTTGGCCTCGTACTGCTTTTTCAGGGCCGTCAGCTTGCCCCGGTAGTGCGCCATCATAAATGTGACGATCAGCACGATCGAAAGGATCAGCTGCGGCAGCAGGGTCTCAAGGTAGGGGTAGATGCCAAGCACCTGCACCACGTCGTTTTCCGGAACGCCGGTGACCCGCAGCGTGCACTCAAACAGCCCGCCCTCGCTCAGCTCCTTGATGCCGCTGCCAAGGAAGGCCACGCACATGATCGCCATGAGGATCGACGTCGCGGTAAAGAACAGCTTGATGGGAAGCTTGATCGAGAGCTTTGTGATCGCAAGATACACGCCGACCAGCAATACGCAGCCCACGGCGAAGCCCGCAAGCACCATGCCGACGCTTCCCTCCTGGCCAGTTAGCATGGGCTGGTAGAACAGCACCACCTCGGCGCCCTCGCGGAATACGGAAAGGAAGGCGGTAAAGGCCAGGGTGAAGCTGGAGCGCCTTTCCACGCCCGACTGCACCTTGTCGTTGATATAGCCTGTCCAGGCCGCGGCCTCGCTTTTGGAGATCATCCAGTTGCTCACATAGAACAGCACGCTCACGGCGATCAGGGCCGTAATGCCCTCGATCAGCTCCTGCGCCATGCCGGCGGTGGTGAAGGCCTTTTTCAGGAAGAACAGGGCGGCCGCCGCGATGAAGCTTGCCACGATGCCCAGCACAGCGCCAAGGTATACGTGCTTGAGCGCCCGGGTGTTGCCGCTTTTTACGAGGTAGGCGATGATGGCGGAGATGACCAGGATGGCTTCAAGCCCTTCGCGCACGATGATGCCAAAGGAACCAAGCGCGGTAAGCCAGTTGGCCTTTTTGGCCTTGGCCGCGTCGTCCACCTGCTTAAGCTTGCCGGCAAGATCGCTAACATCCGACTTGATGGCCTGAAGCTGACTGTCCAATGCGGAAGAAAGAGTCTCGTAATCCGGGTTTTCTGCGCCTGCGCTTTGGATGGCGGCAGCAAAGGCGGCGTCCAGGCGCTCGGCGCTGTCTGTATTTCCCTCCTGTATGGCACGCTCGCGAAGGCCGGAATCGTTCCAAACGTTTTTATAGGCGGCTTCAAGCGCGCGCAGCATAAGCCCGTCCGCGTTTTTGGCCTGGGCGGAGGCCTTGCTTAGATCGAGCAGGGACGCGATCTCATTGGCGGCGTCTTCCCAGCTTGCGTAGGTCTTGCCCTCTTCGACCAGGGTCACTGCGCTTAGATCGTCAAGCCTTGCGGCACGGTTTTTTAAGCCGTTCAAGAGCTTTCGCTCGGTGTTTCCGTAGGCGGTGGACTGGTATTTGCCGCTTGCGATCAGGTCGTGCAGCGTTTCAAAGCAGTCGTCCACCGCGCGCCAGGAATCGTAGCCGATGCCGTCGTAGATGCTGGCGGCAAAGCCGCTTTGCCAGAAAATGGAAAAGTATGCGTTATTCAGGGTATCGGCTGCGTCGCTGAAGGTCTTGCCGCGGTACTCGCGGGAGACGGTATCCATCATATCGCTGATGGCGTCATAGGCTTCCCTCCAGCTTGCAAAGCGCACGCCGGAGTCCTCGCCCACCAAATCGCCCCAGGGATCGCTTGCCTGCTGCACGCCGCCCTTCCAATAGGTCATTTCTGTCAGGGGCTCGCCGTCCTTTGCGGCCAGCTTGTTGGCGTCCTCGCGGATCATGGCTTTCAGTTTTACCAGCTCCGTCCGCACTGCCACCTGGGTCTCGGGCTCGGTATCGGTCTTCTGCGCCATGGCCTTGCAGGTGGTAAACTCAAGCTCCACGGCGTTTTTGCGGGGGCCGGAGACGTAGGTCATGGTCTGGCGCTCAAAGCCGGTCACCTCGTAGACCTTGAAATAGGCGTTGTTTACGCTGTCGTAGGCGGCCTTCGTGTCGCCCGCCAGGTACAATTCAAACGCCGTGTCCAGATATTGATCGATCCTGTCCGCACTGGAGCCCCAGCGGTTGCCCTCCTGGTATTGAAAGGCCTCGTCCGCGTGTGCGCAGGCCCCAAGCAGCAAGAGGATAAGAACGATGGCGAAACCGCGCTTTGGTGCGTTCATTGCGCTTTTCTCTCCTTCATGCACTGACATATTGTTGCACTAAACTAACAAACGCGAATATATTAGCACCGGCTAACAACTTTGTCAAGGCGCGGAGCTGTCATGTTACGCAAAGCTAACAATTGGCGCGTCCCGCGCGCGGGCTTGTATGGGGCGCGAAAAGGTGGTATAATTTGGGCGCAATCGATTCGGAGGTCGCTTATGGAGATACGGGAGGTCCCCCTGACGGAGGACGTGATGGCGCGCCTGCTTTCGCTGTCCCGCGCCTGGGCCCAGGAGAACAGCTGCTGGGGCTACCGCGAAAACTGTCGGCAGGACATCGAGGGCAACCGCGTCTTTTTGGCCGAGGAGGACGGGGAAACGCTGGGCTATTTGTTCGGGCACGCCTTCTGCTCCAGGGACATGCGCTCCGTCATGCCCGAGGGCTCGCCCTGCTTTGAGGTAGAAGAGCTCTACGTCGTGCCCGCGCGCCGAAGCCAGGGCATAGGAAAGGCGCTGTTTGAGTGCGCGTGCGAAGCTTTGCAGAAGGAAGCAGAATATGTGGTGCTTAGCACCGCCACGAAAAACGCCCGCGCGGTCCTGCATTTTTACCTGGACGAGCTGGGCATGGAATTTTGGAGCGCCAGACTGTTCAAAAGGATAGGAGAAAGCAAAGGATGATACGTCCCATCAACCGCGATCCGCTGTTTTTGGCGCGCCCGTCTTTGCCGGCGGACGCGTCGGACCGGCAGATCATTTCGGATCTCATGGACACGCTGCGCGCTAATCTCGATCATTGCGTGGGCATGGCGGCCAATATGATCGGCGAAGGCAAGCGGATCATCGTCTTTCTGAACGGCCCTGTGCTTATGGCGATGGTGAACCCGCGCATTTTGCGCAGGGAGGGCCCGTACGAGGCGGAGGAGGGCTGTCTATCCCTGCCCGGCGCGCGCAAAGCCAGGCGCTGGCAGAAGATCGTCGTGGAGTATCTGGACGCCTCCTTTCACAAAAGGACGGCGGCCTTCGAGGGCTTTCCCGCCCAGATCATCCAGCACGAAATGGATCATTGCGACGGAATACTGATATAATATCGACAGGAGGTACAACGTATGCTGAAGGAAGGGACCATGGCGCCGGATTTCACCCTGCCGGATCAGAACGGGCAAAGCAGGAGCCTGAAGGACTACCGCGGGCAAAGGGTGATATTGTACTTTTATCCAAAGGATCTCACCGCGGGCTGCACCGCGCAGGCCTGCGGCTTTGCCCAGCTCTACCCGCAGCTGCGCGAAAAGGGCGCGGTGGTGCTTGGGGTAAGCAAGGACAGCGTGGCGTCCCACAAGCGCTTCGAGGAAAAATACGGTCTGCCCTTTCCGCTTTTGTCCGATCCCGAGCTTAGCGTCATCAAGGCCTACGACGTGCTGGGAGAGAAAAAGAGCTTTGGCAAGGTCAGCATGGGCATTGTGCGCACGACCTACCTGATCGACGCAAACGGCGTGATTGAAAAGGCGCTGGGCAAGGTAAAGGCCTCGGAAAACCCCGCGCAGATGCTGGAAGCGATCGAATAAGCAAGGGCATAAAGAGCAGCGCAGACTGATGCTGCCGTTTGCGCTGAACGGCGAAGTGTTCTGCGTGGAACAACGCGCTCCTTAACCGAATAGCGCTTGCATCTGCCGCCGATTTGTGTTATTATGCTAAAAACACGGGTTTAAGAGAGGGTAAAACAGCATGGAATTGTCAGAATCCCGGGAGATGTATCTGGAGACCATCCTTATACTGTCTAAAACCAGCTCCTCCGTGCACGCGGTGGACATCTGCGAGCACATGAATTTTTCCCGCCCCAGCGTGAGCCGCGCGCTGAAGCACTTAAGCGAGGATGGATATATCAACATCAGCCGCAACAAGCAGATCACGCTGACCGAGACCGGGATGGAGATCGCAGACAGCATGTACGAGCGCCACATGGTTTTGAGCGAGTGCCTGATGCGCATGGGCGTAAGCCGCGAAAACGCCACGGCGGACGCCTGCCGCATGGAGCACGTGATCAGCGCCGAATCCTTTGAGGCGATCAAGAAAAGCGCCCTAGCCTATTTGAAGGGCTGCGACGCCGCGGGAGAGCTGATCAAATAGGCAAAAACAGCTTGCCCTGCCCGAAAAGGACAGACTTCGGGAAGAAATCGCGCCTCATAAAGCGTCCCCTGCTCAGTGAAAAGAGCAGGGGCGTTTTTTATTAAAGCGCTGCCGGTGCTTTTGAAAGCGCCTCTTCCTCAGGCCCCGGCGGAAGAAACAAAGCGGGTCTTCAATTGCGTCAGAAAGCGCTGCGCGATGGGGGAAAGCGTTTCGTACTTTTTCCATATCAGGTACAGGCGCGTTTCAAGCCTTGGGGAAAGCGGGCGGAAGACAAGGCCGGAGGCTCTGGAGGTATCGACCAGATGCTCAAAGGTCAGTAAGTACCCAAGACCCTCCCGCGCGAACATGGAGCCGTTGTAGGAAAGGCGAAACGAGCCCTCCAGGCGAAGCTTGTTTATGCGCCCGGCGCACCAGGCGGGGATGTCGTTTTTCCAGCTTTGCTCCGAGCAGAAAAGGGGTAAGCCGATCAGATCGTCTGCGGTGATGGATCCTTTTTGGGCAAGCGGGTCGTCCGCGGGAAAAACCAGTCCCCAGACGTCGGCCTGTGGGAAGACGAGATGGTCATACTTTCGCACGTCAGGCTTTTCCGCAAGCACGGAGAAATCCAACAGCCCCTTATCCAGCTTTTCCGTGACCTGCTCTGTGTCGCCGCTGGTGATGTGATAGCGCAGGTTTGGGTACTGCCTGCGAAATTCCTTTATTTCTCTTGCGAGGCTGCGGATCTGATAGGATTCGGCAAGGCCAAAGTAAATATCCCCGCCCGTGATCTCGTCCAGGGTGACGAACTCCTGCGTGATCCTGTCCGCCATGCTGATAAGATCCTCCGCGCGCTCGCGCAGCAGCATGCCCTCGTCCGTCAGGTCGATGGAAAAACTGTGGCGGACAAACAGCTTTTTGTCCAGCTCGTCCTCAAGGGCTTTGAGCGCCTTGGACAGCGTAGGCTGGGTGACGTGCAGAAGTTCTGCGGCCCGGGTCATATTTCCCTCTCTTGCCACAGCCAGAAAATACCGAAGAGTCCTTATCTCCATAACTCCCCCCATGAAATGCCGAATTGGAATAACATGATATTCATTATAACCATTAGCGCAAGCTCCTGCAAGCTGCTATAATAAAAATGTGCTTGAAAATCATGTGGAAAACGGAGCAAGAGATGCTGAGCGAAACGGCAAGACAATGCCTTAGGGACATGGGCTTTGACGAAGACAGGGGAGAAGCGGTCGCGGGTCTGCTTGCCGAAGAAAAGCTGACCCAGGCCAGGCAAAGGCTTCGGTGCCTTCGCTGCGAGCTGATGGAGCATCTGCACGACTGTCAAAGGCGCGTCGACCGGATGGACTGGCTGATCCGCGAGATCGAGAAAGCAAACCAATCGAAATGAGAGGATGAAATACCATGATGAAGACCGAAAAACTGAACCTTACCAGTGAATGGGATAAAACCTTTCCCAAAAGCGACAGAGTGAGCCACAAAAAGGTCTGCTTTGTAAACCGTTACGGCATCACGCTGGCCGCGGACCTGTATACGCCCCTTGTCGCAAGCGCCTCGCTGCCCGCCATCGCCGTGTGCGGCCCCTTTGGCGCGGTTAAGGAGCAATGCTCCGGCCTCTACGCCCAGACGATGGCCGAGCGCGGCTTTCTGACCATGGCGTTTGACCCGTCCTTCACCGGCGAAAGCGGCGGTCAGCCGAGGTACATGGCTTCTCCCGACATCAACACCGAGGACTTTCAGGCGGCGGTCGATTTTCTGTCTGTGCAGGATAACGTCGATCCCGGGCGCATCGGCATCATCGGCATCTGCGGCTGGGGCGGGCTTGCCCTGAATACGGCGGCCATCGACACCCGCGTCAAGGCGACGGCGGTCATGACGATGTACGATATGAGCCGCGTGAACGCGCGCGGTTACTTCGACGCCATGGACGAGGACGCCCGCTATGCCGCCCGCGAGGCGCTGAACGCGCAGCGCATCCGGGATTATCGAAACGGAAGCTACGAGCTGGGCGGCGGCGTGGTCGATCCGCTGCCCGAGGACGCTCCGTTTTTTGTGAAGGATTACTACGCCTACTACAAAACGCCGCGCGGATACCATCCCAGAAGCCTCAACTCCAACGGCGGCTGGAACAAGATCGGCTGCATGTCCTTTATGAATATGCCGCAGCTAAGCTATACGAGCGAGATCAGAAACGCGGTGCTGATCGTGCACGGCGACAAGGCGCATTCCTGCTATTTCAGCAAGGACGCTTACGCGGCCATGGTAAAGGACAGCAAATTTACCGACAACAAGGAGCTTATGCTCATCTCCGGCGCGGTGCACACGGACCTGTACGACCGGGTGGACATCATCCCCTTTGATAAGCTTGACAAATTCTTCAAGGAGTATCTGAAATGAGCAGGATACTGGTGATAACGACCAGCCTTCGGGCAGGCAGCAATTCCGACCTGTTGGCAGAAAAACTGATCGAGGGCGCAAGGGCGGCGGGTAATGAGCTTGAGCAGGTGAGCCTGAAGGGCAAAACGATAGGCTTTTGCAGGGGCTGTCTTGCCTGCCAGAAGACCGGGCGCTGCGTTTTGAACGACGACGCCGCAGGCATCGCGGAGCAGGTAAAAAACGCGGATGCGCTGGTTTTTGTAACGCCGATTTATTATTATGGGATGAGCGGGCAGATGAAGACCCTGCTCGACCGCCTGAATCCGCTCTATGCCAGCGATTACCGCTTCAGAAGGGTCTATATGCTGAGCGTGGCCGCGGAGGATGAGCCGTCCGTGCCCGAAAAGGCCCTGATGGGCCTGCAGGGATGGGTGGACTGCTTTGAAAAAGCCGAGCTTGCTGGCTCGCTGTTTTGCGGAGGGCTGAACGAGGCAAAGGAAGCGAACGGCAAAAGCGAGGCGCAGGAAAAAGCCTATGCGTTTGGAAAGAGCCTTCAGTAGCGTTTTTCTGCAGCTGCTGTGCTTGATTATGGCTGCGTGCGTTTTGGCGGCTTCGAGCTGGCCTTCCTTTGCGGAGGATACGACGATGAACGATGAGCAGATCCCTGATGTGATGCTGAACAGCGGCTACACCATGCCGGTCATCGGCCTTGGGACCTGGACGCTTTCAAACGATCAGGCGGAGGCCTCGGTCTACGCCGCGCTGAAAACCGGCATGCGGCTGATCGACACGGCGCGTTATTACGGAAACGAGGTGGGCGTCGGAAGGGGCATACGCAGGGCGATCGAGGAAGGCTTCGTGACCCGCGCGGAGATCTTCGTCACCAGCAAGATCATGCCCTCAGACTACGGCCGCGCCGCGCGGGGGATCGACGACTCCCTGAAAGATCTGGGGCTGGATTACGTGGACCTTATGCTGATCCACCAGCCAGGCTGGAACGACGAGGCGGTGTACCGCGCTCTGGAAGAGGGGGTGCGGGACGGAAAGCTGCGCTCTATCGGCATCTCCAATTATTACACGCCGGAAGCGGTGGAAGAGATCCTGTCCTTTGCAAAGATCATGCCCGCCGTGATCCAGAACGAAAACCATCTGTACTATCAGAACAAGGCGCTGCAGGAATACGTAAGCCAGTACGGGATCGTCATCGAATCCTGGTATCCCTTTGGGGGCCGGGGACATACCGGGCAGCACTTTGGCAACGAAACGGTCGCACAAATCGCAAAGGCGCACGGCAAAACGCCCGCCCAGGTCATCCTGCGCTGGCAGGTGCAGGACGGCTACGTCGCCATTCCCGGCTCGTCCGATCCGCAGCATATCGCGGAGAACTTCGACATTTTTGACTTTGTGCTGTCCGAAGAGGAAATGGAGCGGGTCAGGTAGCTTGACCGCAGGGAGCGCTATGAAAGCTGGTAAAGACAGAAAGAAGTGACGTAAAGCTTTATATAAAACAAAACCGCGCAAAAGGCCCGCGGTTTTGTTTTTTGTTCATCGGGTGCTATTGTCCAGGGCTTCGCCCTCTCAGGCCGTCAAAGGCTTCTTTTAGCAGCTGCTCACATTCTTTTGACAATAGGCCTCCGTCCGCCCGGCAGAAGTTTGGGAAGGCGGGATCCTCGGTCAGGCGGTAGACGCTGCCGCAGCAGCCGTACTGGGGATCGGACGCGCCGTAGACCACGCGCTTTACGCCGCTTAGCGCCAGCGCGCCCGCGCACATGGGGCAGGGTTCAAGGGTCACGTACATCGTTGAGCCTTTTAAGCGCCGCCTGTCCACCCGGGAAAGCGCCAGGATCTCCGCGTGGGCGGTCAAATTGCCCTGCTTTTCCACCTCGTTGTGCGTGGCGATCAGCGGGACATCGGGCGAGGCCGGATCGACGATCACGCAGCCCACCGGGATCTCGCCCTCCAAAAGGGCGCTATGCGCCTTATCCAGTGCAAGGCGCATAGCGCGTTCGTCCTTAGTGCTAAAGCGCATCAAAGGGTAAAGCCGTTTGCCAGCAGGAATTTGGCGGACGTCGCCATTTCGCCAAGGGCGTCGGGCTTGTCGCTGGCGTTATCCTGCTCCACCTCGGAGAAGAGCACGTGGGTCTCCTCGCAGGCCTGCTTGATGGCCGCCCAGTTCAGGTTGCCGCAGCCGATGGGCACCATTTCGCAGTGGGGATTAAAGCCGTTTACGCCCACCATGTCTTTAAAGTGCATGACCTCCATGCGCCCGTCCACCTTGCGGATCCACTGCACGGGATCGGCGCCGCCGGCCTGGGCCCAGTAGGTGTCCAGCTCGAACTGCACGTTGTCGCCGAAGTTGTCAAACAGCACGTCCATGCCCAGCGCGCCGTTGTAGCGGGCAAACTCAAAGGCGTGATTGTGATAGACGAAAACCAGGCCTTCGTCCTTCAGCTTTTTGCCGATCTCGTTGGCCTTCAGGGCAAAGTGCTTGAAGCCCTCCGCGTCCTGATGGTATTCGCCGGGCATTGCGCCAAGGCCCGCGTACTTGCACTTCCAGGTTTTGTGGCGCTTGACGAGGGCGTCAAAGCCGTCCTCGAAATCCGCGAGGGAGTTGTGCGTCACCACGCACTTGAGGCCGTACTTTTCCAGCAGATCGGCGTAGAACTCATCCTCGATGGCGCGGTTCTGGCCGCTGAGCTGCACGGTGGTGTAGCCCATTTCGCGGATGGCCTTGAGCGTTGCCTCGATATAGGGCCGGTTCTGCATGAACTTGCGCACAGAGTACAGCTGCGCGCCCACGACGAAATCCTTCATTTTCCTTCCTCCTGTATGTTCATTTTATCAGCAGCCGAGCCCGCGGCGCTTTTCCACGGCGCCGATGAACGCGGCAAAGATGGCCTGGGACGCGGGATCGTCCTTCAGCAGCTCCGGATGCCATTGTATGCCCATGATGAAGCGCAGCGGATCGGTGCTTTCGATGGCCTCGACCACGCCGTCCTGCGAGCGGGCGCTCACCTTGAAGCCGGAAGCGACCTCGTCAATAGCCTGATGGTGAAAGCTGTTTACGTTCAGCTCCTCGCATCCCAGCGCGGCGGCAAGGCGCGTGCCGGGGGTGACGCTGACCTTGTGAAAGTAGGTATCCTCGTCCTTTTGACGGTGGTTAAGTCCCCTTTGGGAGGGCAGATCCTGGATGAGCGTACCGCCAAAGCCCACGTTTATCACCTGGCAGCCCCGGCAAATGCCGAGCATGGGCAGATTTCGCTGCATAAGAAGCGGGAACATGTTCATTTCCAGCTCGTCCCACTTGCGAACGGGGGCGTTGCAGGCCTCCAGCCTGTCCTGCCCGTAAAAGGAGGGCGCGAGGTCGCCGCCGCCGGGAAAGACGAAGCCGTCGATCTGCACCGCTTCGCCAAGCAGCTCGTACAGGCGCAGCTTTTCGTAGTTGAAGGGGCGCACCTCGGCACCCGCGCGCTCGATGAAGCCCTGGATATTTGGATTTACGTATAACTCACCGTTTTCATTCCGGCGGCTGGTGACGACGCCGATGACCGCTTTTTCCGCCATGTCAGTCCTCCCGCATCTTCTGCGGCTTTCCGCAGCTCAAACGCCCCTCGGGGCAGCGCCCGAGCACCGCGCAGCTGGGGCCGTAGTATTTGAACAGCGCCCGGTCCTCCTCGGTAAGCAGGGCAAGCATCTCCCGCGCGGCGGAAAGGATCTCCCACTGGGCCCTTGCGCAGGTGCGAAGCCGCAAAAAGTGCCGAAGCTCCCTTGCGTTCATGCCAAAGAGCAGATCCACGGTGTTTCCAGCAAGGGCAAAGTAGGACAGCGCCTGGGGGACATCCGTAAACGCCCGCGCGGCCTGGGTGTTTTGGTGGAAGGCGTCAAGGTAGATTTGAAGCGCCTCGTTATTTTGCTTTATGCTTTGCGGCAGCACGTAGGCATTTTTTTCAAGCGCCTTTACCGGAGAAGGCACGATCAGCGACTGCATCCTGTGGCGCGTAAAGTGGGTGACGCAGGCAAGCGACACGTCGGAGACCTTAAATACGTAGTTCAGCAATTCCAATTCGCGCGGGCGCGCGCTGCGCACCAGCTGCTTAAGCGAAACCTCGCCCCTTCCGGAGGCGCAAAACGCCGCGTGCAAAAGCGCATCCGCGTTTTCGGGCGCGTGCAAAAGCTCCGCCTGCTGCCTGGCGGCGGTGGGGTCCGGGATATTGCTTACGCCGGGCAGCGCGGGGGCGTCCTGCGCCTCGGGCCTGTCGCAAAGCCCCGGGAAGCGCTGATCGATCTCATTTTTCAGCATTTTGCCAAGACGGCGCATCTCGTCGTAGGCGCTTAGCCTGCCCGCGGTCATGGAGGACACCATGTGCATCAGCTCTCTTGCGTTGCAGCTCATGATAAAATTGGAGCGGAAGCAATAGGGCAGCACGAATCTTGCGTCCTCGCGGGGGATGTCCATTTCCAGAAGGCGCGTATAGGCGGAAAACAGCCCCTCCATGTTGGCGCGGTAGGCGGCCTCTTTTTCGCCGAGGCCCTCGGGGATCACGAAGCCCGCGCCGGAAAAATCCACGTACCTGCGGCTTTTTACCGTGTACGCCGCAAGGCGGTGCTCGATGATCAGCTGCTCGCACAGGACGCTGACGTTATTGAAGGCCAGCGTGAAGTACGCGTGCTCGGTCACCGTGTTGTGCCCGGAGGAGAGCACCTTGCCGATCAGCTTAAGATCCTTTTCGCGCTGCCCGCTTTTTTGAAAGGCGTCCAGCGCCGTGCCCTCGGAGGTGCTGATGCGGCACGCGGCCGCGACCGCGTCGATGCCCCCCTCGCCGAAGGCGATGATGTGTACCTGTGAAGACTGCATACTCTTTCCTTCTTTGATTTAACGCTTTTTGGCTTTGTTCAGCGCCGCGCCCCGGTAAAACGCGCGATGCGCCTGATCGCCTCCTGGATGTTTTGCAGGGAGGAGGCGTAGGAGCAGCGCACATAGCCCTCGCCGCCCTTGCCAAAGGCGTCGCCGGGCACGCAGGCCACCTTCTGCTCCTCAAGCAGTTTTAAGCAGAATTCGCCCGAGCTCATGCCGGTCGATTTGATGCAGGGGAAGGCGTAAAACGCCCCCAGCGGCTCGTGGGTGG
>CADBNW010000225.1 GCA_902796025.1 uncultured Eubacteriales bacterium | reverse complement strand
GTAGAGGAGCGGCCCTACACCCTTCAAAACCTCATGGACGCGGACGAGATCTTCATCACCTCCTCCACCTCCATCCTGCGCCGCGCCGAAATGGTGGACGGCGTCCCCGCGGGCGCAAAGGACGAAAAGCGCTTCCAGCAGATCAAAACCTACCTTTGGGACCGCCTTCTCAGGGAAACCGACGCATGAGCGAATTCCATCACATCCCCGTGCTGCTGAACGAATGCCTGGAGGGCTTAAGCATCAAGCCCTCCGGCGTTTACCTGGACGGCACGCTCGGCGGCGGCGGCCACAGCGTCGAGATCTTAAAGCGCCTGGACAGCGGCCACCTCTACGGCATCGACCGGGACGCCGAGGCGCTGGCCGCAGCGGGAGCCCGCATCGAGGAAGCCGGGCTTTCCGCCCGCTTTACCGCCGTGCGCGGAAACTTTCACGACGCGCGCGAGCTGCTTGCCCAAAGGGGCGTAGAGAGCCTCGATGGAGCGCTATTGGATCTTGGCGTGAGCAGCCACCAGCTTGACGAAAGATCCCGCGGCTTTTCCTATCAGGGCGACGATCCTCTGGACATGCGCATGGATACCGACGCCCCGCTAAGCGCCAGGGACATCGTAAACAGCTATAGCCAAAACGACATCTGCCGCATCCTCAGCGTCTACGGCGAGGAAAAGTGGGCCATGCAGATCGCACGCGTCATCTGCGACCGAAGGCAGCTAAGCCCCATCGAAACCACCGGCCAATTGGTAGACATCATCGACGCAGCCATCCCCAGGCGCGTGCGGGAAAGGGATCCCTCCCACCCCGCAAGGCGCACGTTTCAGGCGCTTCGCATCGCGGTAAACGACGAATTGGAGCCGCTGGAAAACGCCCTTCGCAGCCTTTCGGGCATGCTGAAGCCCGGCGGCCGCCTGTGCGTGATCGCCTTTCACTCCCTGGAGGACCGCATCGTAAAAACCACCTTCAAGGATCTGGCCGATCCCTGCACCTGCCCAAAGAGCTTCCCCGTGTGCGTGTGCGGCAAAAAGCCCACGGTAAAGCTCATCACCCACAAGCCCATCCAGGCGGGCGAGGAGGAGCTTAGTCTTAATCCCCGCGCCCGCTCCGCGACGCTCCGCATCGTCGAAAAGCTCTGACGCTCCCCTTCCAATTTTCATTCCCCTGTAAGGAGTCTTCCATGCCTACCACCCTTTCCCTCCCCTGCGGCACCCTTTCCCTGCCCGCGTTTTTTCCGGACGCGACCTACGCCGCCGTGCGCGCGGCGGACGTGGAGGACGTAAGCGCCGCCGGCCTCAAGGGGCTTGAAATGAACACCTGGCACCTGTACAACAAGCCCGGCGCGCGGCTGATCAAAAGCCTCGGGGGGCTCAAGCGCTTTTCCGGCTGGAACGGCGCGGTGCTCACGGATTCGGGCGGCTTTCAGCTCTACTCCATGATTCGCGAAAACCCGGAATACGGCGAGATCCGCGAAAAGGAGATCCTCTTTCGCCCCGACCGCGGCGCGGAAAAGCTGCACTATACCCCCGAAAAGTGCATTCAGGCGCAGTTCATGTACGGCTCCGACATCATGATGGCGCTGGATCTGTGCACCCACCCCTTCGATTCCTACGAGGATCAGCGCCGCAGCGTGGAGCTTACCGTAAAATGGGGCAAGCGCTGCCGCGAGGAATACGACCGCCTGGTCAAAAACATCAAGGGCCCGCGCCCGCTGCTGTTTGGCATCGTGCAGGGCGGCAGCGACCGGGCGCTTCGCATGGAGTGCGGACAGCGCCTTGAGGAGATCGGCTTTGACGGCTACGGCTTTGGCGGCTGGCCGACGGACGACGAGGGAAAGCTTCTGGTAGACGTATTACAGATGGCAGCGGACGCCATGCCGGATAACAAGGTTAAATACGCCATGGGCGTCGGAAGGCCGGAGGAGATCAGCCTCCTCGTCAAAATGGGCTACAGCCTCTTCGACTGCGTGATCCCGACCCGCGAGGCCAGACACCAGCGCCTGTACGTCTTCGAGGACGAAAGCCCGCAGGGCGTGACGCGCGCGGACGGCAAGTTCTACCGCTTTATGTACATCATGGACGAAGCCTATACCGCCGATCCCCGCCCCATCGACCCCGCCTGCAGCTGCCCCGCGTGCAAAAGGTACTCGCGGGCGTACCTGCAGCACCTGTTCAAGGTGGGCGATCCCTCCGCGCAGCGCCTCGCCACCGCGCACAACCTGCGCTTTTACGGGCGGCTGATGGAACTGCTGGGGGCAGCGCAATGACGAGCGAGAAAGCGCTTTCGCGCCTGCTGGGCAGCAAGAATTACCGGGATCTTTGCCCGGACACCGTTCGGCGCGAATTTGAAAAGCAGCTTACCCGTCAGCCGGACGCGGCCCGCGCCGAAAAGGCCGCAAGAGAGCGCCTGCACGCGCTGAGCCTTGCGTTCATGACCCCCGGCGAGATCAAGGCGGCCCGCGCCTGCCTTGCGGCCTATGCCGAAGGGGACGAGGGCGCGCTTTTGCGCGCACTCATGCTGCACGCCTCGACGCGCGAGCGCCTGTCCACCTATACCGAATTGTACGCCCGCCTGAAAGAGGAATGCGGCGACATCCAAAGCGTCTTTGACGCAGCCTGCGGCATCAATCCCCTGCTGCTTGGCAGCCTCGGCTTTTCAGACGTGCTGGGCTGGGACATAAACGGCGCGGCGGTTTCCCTCGTAAACGACTGGGCAGCAGCTGCCGGCTGGCGCGTGCGCGCCCAGTGTAAGGACGTCACGCTTTCCCTTCCGCCCGAGCGCTTTGCGCTTGCGCTTGCGATGAAGCTTTTGCCCGTGCTTGAAACAAACGAAAAGGGCTCCGCGATGGCGCTGTTACGGGGCATAGACGCGCGCCTTTTCCTCGTCACCTTCCCAACGCGCAGCCTCTGCGGCAGGGCCGGCGGCATGGAAAAAAGCTACTCTGCCTGGTTCGAGGCAGCCCTGACGGACGAATTTGTCCTCCGCTCCCGCTTCCTCTGCGGCAGCGAATTGTGTTACATCGTGGAAAAGGCGCATTAAAGCGCCCTGCCTTTCCCTTCTCTCGCTTCAGCGCTATACACATTCCTCCCTTCAAAGCATAACACAATGCACATTGCAGTTTGCTTTGTGTTTTGTGTATAATTTCTTCCAAAGATTTTGCCAGGAGAAACACTTCATGCAGGGCGACGTAAACGACCTCACCACCGGTGTGGTGTGGAAAAAGCTGCTTCGATTCTTTTTTCCCATTCTCGCGGGTCTGCTGTTTCAGCAGCTGTACAACACGGCGGACGCCTTTATCGTCGGCTATTTTATGGACGACAATGCGCTGGCCGCGGTGGGCAGCGGCGTGGGCGTGCTTACCAATTTGGTGCTGGGCTTTTTTACCGGCCTGATCAGCGGCGCGACCGTCATCATCTCCCAGGCCTTTGGCGCAAAGGAGCACGAGCGCCTGAGCCGCGCGCTGCATACCGCGTTTGCCTTCTGCGTGATCATCGGGCTTTTCATCAGCGTCGCGGGCTATTTTCTGGCTCCAGCCGCCCTCAGGCTCATCAAGACCCACGACGTGCTGATGGCTCAAAGCACGCTGTATCTTCGCATCTACCTGCTGGGCGCGGTCCCGCTTCTGACCTACAACCTGTTTCAGGGCACTCTGCAGGCGGTCGGCGACAGCCGCCGTCCCCTCAAATACCTGATCACCAGCTGCCTTACCAACATCGCGCTGGATCTTCTGATGGTGGGCGCCCTGGGGCTTGGCGTCGCGGGCGCTGCGATCGCAAGCGTCATCTCCATGTGCGTTTGCACGCTTTTGGCGCTTGGACATTTCAGCCGCACCGACGGGCCCGAGCGCTTTCGCCTGCGCCTATTGTGCCTGGATAAGCAGGTAACGGCCCGCATGCTTCGCATCGGCCTGCCCAGCGGCTTTCAGTCCTCCCTCTACAGCGTGTCCAACATCATCATCCAGGCCGCGCTGAACGGCCTTAACGACACACCCCTCGTCACCGCCTGGACGGCCACGGGAAAGCTGGACGGCTTTTACTGGGTCACCACCTCGGCCTTCGGCGTCGCCATCTGCGCCTTCGCCGGGCAGTGCTACGGCGCGGGACTCACCCAGCGCATGCGAAAGGCCACCCGCAGCTGCCTTGCGATCAGCCTTGCCGTGACCGCCTGCCTGTCGGTCACGCTTTTATCCATCGCGCGCCCCGCCTACAGCCTGTTCATCAAAAGCGACGACGTCATCGACAAGGCGATCCAGATCATGTGGTGCTTCGTGCCCTTCTACGTATTGTGGAGCTATATCGAGGTGATCACAGGCACCCTGCGCGGCGCAGGCGACACCTTCCTGCCCATGATCATCACGCTGATCGGCACCTGCCTTTTCCGCGTGGCCTGGATGTATCTGGTGGTCCCGAAGTGGAGCACCATTGCAGGCATCAGCCTGGTCTACCCCATCTCCTGGGCAATCACCGGCGTCGCCTTTACGATCTACTACCTAAGAAGCGCCCGCCGCGGCTTCGTCGGCCTTCGCATGAGCCTGAAAAAGTAGAAAATCGCGCTTTATCCCGGTTTTTTCGCCACATTTTAGATGCTTGGATTTGACTTGCATCCCGCAATCGTGTATAATGTTCTTAATTTGATTTTTCCCGGCTGCGGCGCGCGGAAAGGAGAACGCTTTGGAAGGGCTTACGTATCTTAGATCCATACTGCTTGGCATCCTGCAGGGGCTTACGGAGTTTTTGCCGGTCAGCTCCTCGGGGCACATCATGCTGCTCAGCGAGATCTTCGGCATCGAGATGGAGGGGCAGGTGCTTGGGGCCTTCACGGTCATGCTGCACCTTGGCACGCTGCTGGCCGTGCTGATCTTTTACTGCAAGCGCATCATCCAGATGCTTGCACACCCCATCAAAGGGGACCTCAAGTGGCTGATCGTGGCAACGCTCCCCACTGTGGCGTACGCGCTTTTGATCAAGCTTACCGGATGGGACGAGGTGATCGACGCCTGCGCAAGGCGGCTTTTGCCCTATGCGTTTTTGTTCACGGCGCTCATTCTGCTTCTGTCGGACGGCATCGCAAAAAGCCGGCACGAGGCCAAGACCGCTCACTCCCATGTCAAATTCAAAGACGCCCTCAGCATGGGCCTTATGCAATGCGTGGGCACCTTTGCCGGCGTAAGCCGCAGCGGCTCCACCATCACGGGCGGCCTTGCAACGGGCCTCAGCCGCAAAAGCGCCGCGGACTTTTCCTTCATGATGTCCATCCCCGCGATCGTGGGCGCGGCGCTGCTGGACGGCTACGGCCTGTATAAGGACGGGCAGCTGAACATCATCACCGGCTCGAACCTCCCCCTGATCCTGGCAGGCGTCGCCGCAGCGCTGGTCAGCGGCCTGATCGCAATAAAGCTCATGCTGCTGGTGGTAAAAAAATCCAGGCTCAAATGGTTCAGCCTGTATCTTGCGCTGCTTGCGCTTACCGTGCTTGCCAACCAATACCTCGTGCACATATGGTGATCAAAATGAAAAAATTGCTTGCCTTTTTCCTTTGCATCGTTTTGTGCTTTGCGCTTTGCGCCTGCGCCGACAGCGGCGTGCAGATTCCGGCTCTTACCCTGCAGCCCAAGGCCGTGCCGGACAGCCCCGCGCTTGCCTTCACCCGCGCCATGGGCATCGGCTGGAACCTTGGCAACACCTTTGACGCCACGGGCGGCAGCTGGATCAAGGACGAAATGGACATTGAGACCGCCTGGCACGGCGTAAAGACCACCGAGGCCCTGATCGAAGAGCTCCACAGCGCGGGCTTTGATACCCTGCGCGTCCCGGTCTCCTGGCACGATCACGTGGACGCAGATTTCAACATCAGCGCCCGCTGGCTGGACCGTGTGCAGGAGGTGGTCACCTGGGCCTACAGCCGCGGCATGTATGTCATCATAAACATCCACCACGACTGCGAAAAGGCCTACTACTATCCCACTTACGACTGCCTTGACAATTCCACCGCCTACGTCCGCGCGATCTGGACGCAGCTTGCCGCGCGCTTTCGGGAGTACGACGAGCATCTGATCTTTGAAAACCTGAACGAGCCGCGCCTGAAGGACACGGAATTTGAGTGGAGCTCCAACTACGCGCGCCCCGAGGTGGCCGAAGCCGTGGACTGCATAAACCGCTTAAATCAGGTCATGGTGGACGCGGTGCGTAAGGGCGGCGGCTATAACGAAACGCGCTACATCATGCTTTCCGGCTACACAGCCTCCCCGGGCGGCGCGCTCACGGAGGGCTTTAAGCTTCCGGAGGATACACTTGAAAACCACCTGATCATTTCCACCCACGCCTACACGCCCTACGAATTTGCGCTGCAGGATCCCAAATCCCAGGGCTCCACCGCCAACTGGAGCCACGACGAGTATAACTCCACCTTCCCCATCAGCTCCACCATGGAAAGACTGTACAAGCGCTACGTAAGCCAGGGCATCCCCGTGGTGATGGGCGAATTTGGCAGCCGCGCCAAGGGCGACAACCTTGCCGCCCGCGTGGATCACGCAGCCTACTACGTGCTGTCCGCCGCCATTCGCGGCATCCCCTGTGTGTGGTGGGACAACAACGCCGTCAAGGGCAACGGCGAGCTCTTCGGACTGATCAACCGCAGAAACTGCCAGTGGATCTATCCCGAGATCCGGGACGCGATGCTGCAGTACAAGCTGAAATAGCGTTCTTAAGGATAAATTGTTAGACCATATGAAAAAAGCGACCAGGGTCGCTTTTTTTCATTGGGGTCATGATTTACACCACAAAAAAAAACGGCAGCAGATCGCCGCCGTCTCAGTCATCCCCTCTGGGAAGCTGCCCCGCAGGGGCGGATGAGGTCCTGTCTCGCTTCAGCCGTCTCGCTTACGACTTCTCACCACATCCGCGCCTTGTCTTTTCAAACCCGCTGTCTATTATCCTTCCAAAAACGCCGCCAGCTCCCCGATGCTTTCGGTGCACAGCAGCTTTTCAAAATACGCTTCTTCCCCAAAGCCCTCGCGCACGATGCTTGCAAACATCGCTTTGAGCGGCTCGTAATAGCCGCGCGCGCCAAAAAGCACCATTTTGCCCTTTACAAGCCCAAGGCTTGCAAGCGACAGCACCTCGCTTACCTCGTCCAGCGTGCCAAGGCCGCCGGGCAGCGCGATAAACGCGTCTGCAAGCTCGATCATGCGGGTGCGCCGCTGAGCCATGGTGTCGGTGTAAGCATATTGCGTAAGCTTCGGGTGGCGCCTTTGCTTTATGACCTCGATATCCGGGATCACGCCGGTCACCTGCGCGCCGTTTTCAAGCGCCGCGTCCGCCACCTCGCCCATCAGACCGCCCTTGGAGCCGCCGTAGACCAGCGCGTGCCCGCTTTTGCCGATCCACGCGCCCACCTCGCGCGCGCAGCGCAGGTACTCCGGGCTGTTTCCCTCGCGCGAAGCGCAATACACCGCTATATTCATGCGCTCATCCCTCAAGCTCCGGTTTTTTGCTTACAGGTTCTTTTTGTACCACTCGATCGCCTGCGCGATGCCCTTTTCAAACGACCAGTCGGGATCGTAGCCCAAAAGCCTTCTGGCCTTGCTGATGTCGGCGTTTGAGTGCTTGATGTCGCCCGCCCGGTCGGGACCAAAGTTCGGTTCCACGTTCACGCCCAGGGCCCTGGTCAGGCCGTAGTAGATGTCGATCAGGTATTCACGCCCGCCGTAGGCCACGTTGAAGGCCTCGCCCGCCGCCTCGTGGGGCGCAAGGCAGGCCTTGAGGTTTGCCTCGATCACGTTTTCGATGTAGGTAAAGTCCCGGCTCTGGCGGCCGTCGCCGTTGATCGTGGGCACCTCGCCGTTTAGTAGCTGCTTGATAAACTTCGGGATCACCGCAGCGTACGCGCCGTTTGGATCCTGCCTTCTGCCAAACACGTTAAAGTAGCGCAGGCCGTAGGTATCCAGTCCGTAATGGCGGGTATACTGCTTGGCCCACTCCTCGTCGGCGCGCTTTGACACCGCGTAGGGGGACAGCAGATTTCCCTCGCGCCCCTCGCGCTTTGGAAGGTTGGGCTCGTCCCCGTACACCGAGGAGGAGGACGCGTACACAAATTTCTTTACGCCCCTCTGCCGCGCGGCCTCCAGCATGTTCAGGGTGCCGCCGATGTTGTTTGCGCAGTAAAACAGCGGCATCTCGATGCTCCTAGGCACGCTGCCCCAGGCCGCCTGGTTCAAAACGTAGTCCACGCCCTCGCAGGCCGCCATGCAGGTATCCAGGTCCTTGATGTCGCCCTTGATGAAGGTATACCTGGGATCGGAGGCAAACATGTCCACGTTTTGCTGCTTGCCGGTAGATAGATCGTCCAGGCAGCGCACCGTATAGCCCATTTTCAAAATCGCCTCGCAAAGATTGGAGCCGATAAAACCGGCGCCGCCGGTCACCAGAAACACGGAGTCCGCGTCAAAGTGCAGATCTGAATAGCCCATATGCAAACACCTCAATTGTGCAAATCATTTCATTTTTATTGTAGCACAGTTTTGCGTTGGCAATCCGTCAAAATGGTTAAAAGTCTGTACACTCCCGGTGAATCCGCGCGCGAACGCGCCCGCTCTACACCGAAACTTTACAATCAGCGGCGCGCCCGCGCTTGCGAACTGGCCGCGTATGTATTATAATTTGATACATCACGTTTAAGGAGACTAAATTGAATGGATAAGCTGTTTACCTCTTTGCTGCTTACAACCGCCACCACCGGTGGAACAGCGGATGCAGCCGCGGGCGGCGGCATCTCCATGCTGTTCAGCCTGGGCTTCATGGTGATCATCTTCGCGGTCATGTACTTTTTGATGATCCGCCCCCAGAAGAAAAAGGAAAAGGCTGTCAAGGCCATGCTGGACGCCCTGAAGGTGGGCGACCGCGTGCTGACCATCGGCGGCATCTACGGCACCGTGACCGGCGTAAAGGACGACCAGATCATCATCGCCGTGGGCACCCAGAAGACCGTTATGAACATGGCCCGCTGGGCCATCAAGTCCGTGGAGGACGCTCCGCTGGAGAACGACGCTTCCCCTGAGGTGTAACGCACAAACAAAACAGCCGCCGGCCCGTTCCGGCGGCTGTTGCTTTGCCCTTCTCAAATCCACGAATGCGCAGTTTAAGCGCCGCAAGCGGAACTTAACGAATCCTCATCACCGGTATCCGGGGGCAGGATGATCGGATACCGTGCAGTATGCAAAAGACCGGGGCCTCCGTCCACAAGCCGTGAACGGAGGCCCCGGTTTTTGCTGTAGGAATGAAGCGATTATTCCGCTTCGTCCGCCAGCACGGTGAGGGTGTTGATCATGTTGCGCACGCGCACGCCAAAGCCCTCGGCGCTTTCGATGTTGCAGCGGGTGGATACCACGTAACAGCCGTCGCCTGCGGGGATGACGTAGACGTCCCTGAGCACCTCAGCCATGTACTTGCCGCCCTTGACCTCGGACGCGTTGATGCGCATGCAGTTCCCCGCGCCGTCCAGCGTGATTTCGGAGACGGTGATCTCATACTCATCCTTCAGCGAAGCGCTTTCCACAGCCAGCACCTCGTCTGCGGCTTCGGCTCTGTAGGTGATGTCAAAGCACTCGCTGGGATCTTCGGGATCGTCGTAGACGGAGACGAAGTACTCGCGGTCTTCCTCGCTGAAGCGCTCGAACAGCTTGTATTCGTAGTTGATGGCGATGCCCAGCTCCTCGTTCACGGCGTGCTCGTACTGGACGGTCTCCTCCATGCCCTCGATCATGATCACCGCGTCAAAGCGCGCGTCGGGGGTGTTGGCGGCGTCGGGCACGTTGATCCAGCCGATTTTGCCGTTTGCGTTTACGCCGATCCAGTCGCCTTCGATTTTCAGCACAGGCATGATCATATCCGCGTCAAAGCGCGCAAGCACTTCGCTCGTCGCGTCCTTGTCGGCGTAAGCCGGCGTCTCTTCGCGGGTCATGAACCAGCAGGGATCCACGATCAGGCCCTCAGTGCTTACCCAGCCGGCAGGCTCTCCGTCCACGTCGTCGGACAGGGCGCAGTAGCCCCAGTCGTCCTCCATCGCCATCAGGATGAGCGTGTGGCCAAAGGGCAGG
>CADBNW010000224.1 GCA_902796025.1 uncultured Eubacteriales bacterium | reverse complement strand
GGACAAAACCGGCATCACCGTACAGTTCAACCATCCCGCCGCGGGCGAGCAGAAGGAAAAGTTCAACCTCATGGTAAACAGCGGCGAGCTGCCCGACATGATCTACTTCAACTGGAGCAACGTCACCGGCGGCGCTGCAAAGTACGTGGAGGATGGGACCATCCTTGCCCTCAACGAGTATTTGGAGGACTGGGCTCCCAACTTCCTTGCCTACATGGAGCAGTATCCTGACATCCGCAAGCAGACCGTGCTGGACGACGGCACCTACTACATGTTCCCCATGATCCGTCTGGACGAGGAAAGCGGCGGCGGCACCTGGTTCAAAACCGCAGGCTTCATGATCCGTCAGGACTGGCTGGATAAGCTGAGTCTTGACATGCCCACCACCATCGATGAGCTGCACGACGTGCTGGTGGCCTTCCGCGACGAGGATCCCAACGGCAACGGCGAAAAGGACGAGATCCCCTTTGCCACCATGACGGACTATGATCTGGATGTATTTGCCGGCGCCTACGGCGTGCTCAACGGCTTCTACATGGACGGGACCGAGGTCAAATACGGCCCCACGCAGGAAGCCTACCTGGATTACCTCACCACCATGCGCGACTGGTTCGAAGAGGGCCTGATCGACAACGAATACCTGACCACCAACGGCACCGCCCTCACCTCCAAGGTGACCGAGGACCGGGTGGGCTGCGCCTACTACCTGCTGGCGGGCGGCATGGGCACCTGGAGCAACATGATGGGCGACAAGGCCGATTTTGAAGCCATGCCCTGGCCCAGCCTCGAAGCGGGCGGCGCGGCCTACGCCACCTCCTCCGACTACAACAAGGTCGTCGTGGGCCCCGGCGTAGCCATCACGAAGGCCGCGCTGGAAAATGGCCATCTGGAGGCCTGCATCCGCTTCCGCGATTACTTCTACAGCCCCGAGGGCGTGCTGGAATCCAACTTCGGCATCCTGGGCGAAAGCTATGAGATGATCGACGGCGAGCCAATCTTTACCGACGCGGTGCTTGCCAATGACAAGGGCCTCACCACCACCCAGGCGCTCAGCCAGTACGCGCTGTCCGCCTCCAACGACGCCATGGTGAAGACCGCCAAGTACTTTAAGCAGGTCACCCTGCTGCTCCCCAATCAAAAGGCCTCGCAGCCTGTGTGGAACCAGTGCGATCTTAGCCTGCTGATGCCGGCCATCGCCCACACCGCAGAGGAGAGCACCTTCCTTTCCGAAAAGCTCAGCGAGATCGAAACCTACGTGGACGAGCACGTGGTCAAATTCATAACCGGCCAGGAGTCCCTGGACGAGTTTGACGCTTTCGTAGAGCACATCGGCGAGCTCGGCATCGACGAGGTGCTGGAGGTCAAGCAGGCCGCTGTTGACAGGTATAATGCCAGATAAAACCTTTTAGCTGCCTGCATACAGCAAGGCGACGCCGCGGCAAATGCCGCGGCGTCGCTGTATTTATTCCCTTTTATTGCATCAGCTGCGTTAAAATCATATACGCTGCCGTTCCGGAGAGAATGCTGAGCAGGGTATTTCTTTTCCACACGTGCAGGATAATGACGATCCCCACAGCCAATAGCTCTGTCAGTCCGTAGGGCGCTTTAAGCACCTCGACGTTTTTCAGGCAGTAGATCACCAGCATGCCGATGATCGCGGGCGGCAGGACCCTTCCAAGGTACGCAAGCCAGGCGGGCACCTTTTTGCGGAAGATCAGAAACGGAAGGCCGCGCAGCAAAACGGTAAATACCGCCATCGCGGCGACGAGCAGCGCGGCATGACTGGACGAAATCACCGTCTCACCTCCTCAGCCTTCAGGCGCTTTTGGAAAAGCAGCAAAAGCAGCGTGATCAGAAGCATGGCGGGGATCAGAAAGTTTTGAGCGCCAAATAGCAGCAGGCACAGCAGCGTGCAGCCAAGCCCCACCAAAGCGGGGATGTGATCAGCGGACGTGAGCCATTGCTCCACAAAGGAGGCCACGAACAGCGCCGTCATGCTGAACTCGATGCCCTTTGTCGAAAACGGAAGGATCGGCCCCAGCCAATTTCCCAGCACGCAGCCGCAGACCCAGTAGCTTTGGTTGAACGCGGACACTAAAAAGCGATACAGATCGGGGTCTCCCCCTTCCGGCGTTTTTCCGTCGCTTAAAAGCGAGTAGGTCTCGTCCGTCAGCGCAAAGATCAGGTACGGCTTATACCGCCCGGCGTTTTTGTAGTGCCGGATCATGGCTATGCTGTAAAAGGTGGCGGGCGTTTACCATGATCGTGGTTATGATCGTCGTAAGCAGCGAAGCGCCGCCGGACAGCAGCTCCACGCACACATACTGCATGGTGCCCGCGTAAATGACAAGGCTCATGACCAGCGCCCACAAAACGCCGTACCCGGCATTTTGCAGCAAAACGCCAAAGCCAAAGCCCAAAACGAGATATCCCGCCATTACGGGAACAGATTTCACGAAAGCTTTCTTTACAATATCCTTTCTCATATCCGCCTCGTTTCCAAAATCCGGTCTTGCCCGCACGCATGCGCGGCCCGCCCAAATATACCACGCTCCTATGCAAACAGCCATGTGAAAAAGGTGAATTCTGTATAAAATCATTCTTCCCTTTACAATACTATGAAACGCCCCACCATTTGCACAAACCTGGATTTGCCATTACGCCGTCAGGACCAGCAGCGTCCCAAATGACTGAAGGATACCTGCATCCATGTAGCAAACGAAGTGCAGCGACTTCATCGTCATTACTCCGGATCACGGCTTTGAGAAGCGCCGCAACCGGATCCTGGCCTTCAATCACCCGTGGATCGGCTTATATCGCAAGACGGAGGCGCTGTTTCTCAATCTGAAAGCGGGCAATTACAAGCGCATCAAGTCCAAATTTCGGGAGTATGCAAAAAAGATCACAGGAAAATACTCTGAAAAATAGATCCCTGGAAAGGCGCGCGGGCTTAGGCTAAATATGGCTTTGGCTTACTGCGTCAGCCCGCCGAAAGCCTTACATGGCGAAGAAAGATCCTCTGGCGCCGCGACAAATGCGGCGGAGGATCTTTCTTTGCCCCTATGAGGGATGGATGCGATACTGTATCGCGCCTCAAGTTGATATTATTTTTTGAAATCATCAAACCCCAGCACGCCGACCCGACTAAGAGCGATGCTTCCGTATTCGGCTGGCGTTACAACGCTGGGATAGCCCACCCCTCCGTGGCGAATGTGGAATTCGCCGCTGTACAGAAGCTGGCCGTCTTTGCCAAAGAAGCTGCCGTAGACTGGGGGATTCGGGCCATAGGACAGATGGATCCTCCATATCCCTTCAAAGCGGAGCTGCCCGTTTTCGTAGTATTCTCTGCCTGCGACGATGCCCTTGATATCCCATATCCCTTCCCGGAACACTTTCCCGTTTTTGTAGTATTCCGCACCCGGACCATAGGGCCTGTTGTGCCACAGGAAACCCTCGTAAAGCTTGCTTCCGTCCTTGTCCTTGATGACGCCCCAGGCCCTTGCAGCTGTCCGCCGTTTTCTTCCAGCGTCTTGCGCCTGATTTCCGTAAGGCGATCCCAGCTGTGATCATCGTATACGCTCATTTTTGTTCCTCCGTTTCATGATTCGTTTAGGCCGCATATCGGCTATGATGCAGGGTCAGAATACAGTGTCCGTGATTTCGACCCAGTCCTTTAGGTCGGGGATGCCCTCCATGAGGATGATCTCATTCAGGGTGGAGATCGCGCGGTCTTCATCGCACTTAAGGCGGTACATTTTTCGCCCGGCTGCGGTGTCCAGCCGGATCTCAGAAACGATCCCGCCTTTTTCTTCGCGCACGAGCTGATAAAAAACCAGCCCCAGCTGTTCGCAGTCCTCTTTGTCGGGATCCAGAAACAGAAATACGATGTGCTCCAGGGGCAGATCCCTTAAGCCCCGGATCATGGCTGCAAAGGAACAAAGCTGCTGCTCGCTGGGCTTGCTGTCCATCAGGTTCACCTCCTGAGAGATCCCAGCCGGCACATCGCAGCCGGGGATACGCTCCTGGATGCGGCAGAGATAGTCCACGGCCCCGGACCCGTCGGCCTGGAAGCGCCAAAAGTGCGTGTGCAGCAAAAGCGGATCAGCGGCGTATTTCCGCATCTGCGCAAGGCAGGCCAGATCGCTTCCGCTTATGTACCTGAACAGGTCGTGGCTCTCGTCCAGACGGTCAGAAAAAGCATTCCGGCTGCTGATCCGGCTTAATTCCGCCCTGTCCCTGCAGCGAAGCAGCGCGGATGTGCCCTTGTCCTCCAAAGCATTCTGGATATATTTGCCTAAGCAGTCTGCATACTCCGGATCCTCTTTGCCGAATGGTGTCCTTGCCCAGCATTGCTGCAGCCGGTACAATAGCTCCAGCGCGGCGGCCTCGCAGATCAATTCTTCCGCCCAGAGGATCGCCGGGCCCCTGGCAGCGTGATCGATCAGGCAATGCATCATGGCATAGCCCAGTTGATAGGCCGTCTGGCACCAGTGCCAGCCGCTCTTTGCGCACAGGTGGATGACGTATCCGTCGTCGGTGCGCGCCCAGGACACCTCCGCGCCGTTTGGATCGTTCAAAATGACGAGGTGCACGTTGCCAAAGCCTATGTCGTCGGTTCGCAAAAACGCGTCGAGCACCATGGCCATTTTCTGGAGCTGCAGCTGCTCCTGCTCCTGCGTGCGGTCCAGGATCAGCGACCAGGGCGCTGCGCCTTGCGGAAGCGCTGCGCGGACCTCCTCAGCAAAATCTGTATAGATGCAGCTAAGCCTGATGTCTTCGTCTGGCTCTTCCTGCGCGTCGATCTTGGCATCCCGGCCAAACGCCGCGCTTTGCTGCTCGCCGATCGGTATCCTCCAGCCGGAGGGACCTGGCGAAAGCAGATCGTCCAGCGAAACACCAAGCGCATCCCGAAGGAGGAGCAGCGTTTTCGTATCCGGCAGGGATCCGCCGCGCTCCCACGCGCTGATGGTCTGGCTGGTGACGCCAAGCTGTGCTGAGAGCTGTTCGCAGCTTAGCCTACGCGCCTTCCTGGCCCTTGCGAGTTTTTCTCCAAACGTCATGGCGGGAAACCTCCTTCTTTTTTACTGCTACAGTATAAAGCCGGAAGCCTGGATAATCCAGCGGGCAGCAGTTGAAAAGGCCAGCAGTGAAATCAAGCGGGGCTTGAATTGAAAAGGCGTAGGCGGAGGCTTTGGCTTGGGAAGGGGTAGGGGAAGGGCGAGAAATTTGTCAAACGCCCTGCGGGCGCGCAGCGTTCACAATGAAAAAAGTCGCGGAGAGAAGAGTGAAAAGCGACAAGAGAAGAGTGAAGAATATAAGCAAAAATCCCGCCGACTGTCGTTGGCGGGATTTTTGCTTTGGTGGAGGCGAGGGGTTTCGAACCCCTGTCCGAAAACCTGTTGCCTGAAGCGTCTCCGAGCGCAGTCTGCGATTTAAAATTCCCCTTGACAGGCTCCCACAGACGGGATCGAGCCTCAGGTAGCTTCATAAGTGCCGGAGCGGCTCAAAGCTTTGCCGCGCCCGTTCCCTGCATTTGTGACGCCGGTGACCCGCGCCGCAGGAGGCTCAGGGCCGACGGTAACCGCTCTTAGGCGGCTACAGCGTAACTGTTATTGTTCGCAGTTATTGTTTTTCCCGATTTTAAGGCAGTTCGGGGCTGCCGCTCGCTTCTTCAAACTCCACGATCCCCGTCGAAACCAAATACGCCCCCGTATTTGGCTGTGCGCTATTCCATGCCCCGTTTGCCGGAGCGGCGCACAAAGCGCGTCATTTCGCGGTCTGCGTCCCGCTTTGCGATGTCGTCGCGCTTGTCGTAGTTGTGCTTGCCCTTGCAAAGCGCAAGCAGCAGTTTTACCCGTCCGCGCTTTAGGTACAATTCCAGCGGGATCAGGGTAAGCCCCTGCCTTGCCACAGCCTGATCCAGGCGGCGGATCTCCGCCTTGTGCATCAGCAGGCGCTTTGGGCGCAGAGGGTCTGTATTGAAGATGTTGCCGTTGTCGTAGGGGCTGATGTGCATGTTGTACACCAGCATCTGCCCGCTTACGACCTGCGCGTAGCTGTCCTTCAGGTTGCAGCGGCCAAGGCGGATGCTTTTGACCTCCGTGCCCTTCAGTTCAACGCCCGCTTCGTAGGTCTCTTCAATGAAATAATCGTGCCGGGCCTTACGGTTCTGCACAAGTATCTTTACGGCATCGGCCACGATCATCCCTCCATTCTGTACCAGTATAACAGATAAATGTTAATTCTAATAGACCATTTTGAAGCGCTTTTGGAACGCGGGAAAAATTGTCTTTTGCGACTTCGCGGCAATATATGCTTTGCCCGGCGGCCGGAGAAGACCGCCGGGCGCGCAAAAGGGGGATTTTATTCCTTGCAGCCTTCCACGATCTTTTTGCCGCTGGAGGCGCCGATGCGGCTTGCGCCGGCCTCAATCAGGGCCTTGGCGCTTTCATAGTCGCGCACGCCGCCGGAGGCCTTTACGCCCATGTCGGGGCCCACGGTCTTGCGCATCAGGGCGATGTCGTGCACGTTTGCGCCGCCGCCGGAAAAGCCCGTGCAGGTCTTTACGTAATCCGCGCCGGCGGCCCTTGCCAGCTGGCAGGCGGTGACCTTTTCTTCATCGGTCAGAAGGAAGGTTTCGATGATGACCTTGACCAGCCTGTCCTTGGACGCGGCGACCACGGCCTTTATGTCTTTTAGCACGTAATCGGTGTCGCCCGCCTTCAAGCGGCCGACGTTTATGACCATGTCCAGTTCGTCCGCGCCCTCGTCCGCGGCCAGCGCGGCCTCAAAGGCCTTTACGCGGCTGTCGTTCATGCCGAGAGGGAAGCCGATCACCGTGCAGACCTTGACGCCGCTGCCCTTCAGGCAATCGCGAGCCAGGGGCACGTAGGCCGGGTTTACGCAGACGCTTGCGCACTTGAGCTGGACGGATTCCGCGCAGATGGCCTTGATCTGCTCGGGGGTGGCGTCGGGCTTGAGCAGGGTGTTGTCGATGTAGGAAGCGATGGGGTTCATATGGGTATCCTCCTTAGTGATGGATCACCAGGTTGTTGTTGACGACGTAGCCGATGATGCTGTCGTACTGCACGCGGCTTACGTAGCCGTCGGTGGCCAGCACCTTCAGCACCCTTCCGGGCTCCAGCTGCCACAGCACATCCGCAGTGCAGATCTCCGGATTATCGTAGTAAAGAGGGGTGCTGTAGGCGACGCGGTTGAGTCCCTCGGGGCTTACGATGTCGATGGAGATGTAGCCGTACTTATTGTGGGAGGGGCTGTAGAAATAGAAGAAGCTGTTCTTCTCGCCCAGCAGCTCGATCACGCTGCCGCTTGAGAGGTTGCCGGTCACCTTGGAGGAATAATTGCTGTCCGCGCGGAAGTTCGCGGTGCCGCCGGTCACCTGCACGTAGCCGTAGATGAGGTCGGTCCAGCTGGTGAGCTTGGAGGCGTTTTTGAGCAGCGTGGAGTGCACGTAGCCGACGCGGCCATCCTCAAGCAGCACGCGGGACCAGTCGCCGGAGCGCTCATACTGCCAGCAGTAGCGGCCGTTGGGCAGATCGTCCATCTTGTCGTATTCCAGGCCGGGGCCCCAGCGAAGCGCCGCGAAGCCATCGGAGGATTGCACGGTTTTGGCGGAGGTCACGCTGCTGCCGTAAGTGAGGGCGCTGTAGCCGCGGGTGGTGATGGTGACCTCGCCCGAGCGCACCCAGCCCACGTCGCCGGTATTGACGACCTTGATCTTGTGCCACGCGGTGCCTTCAAACTGCAGTAAGATGGCGGTGCCGCTGGCCAGCGTTTTGAGCACGGGATGGCGCTCGTTGGGCAGCTGGTACAGGGCGGTCGTGGCGCCGTTGGAGGAGGAGATGCGGCCGTAGGTCACGGCGGAGAGACCGCTTTCCGCGACGCACAGGGGCGTCAGCAGACAAAGTGCAAGGATAAGCGCAAAAAGCTTTTTCATGGATACACCTGCTTTCATTGTTGTATGGATTTGACGAACAGGGCGGGCATTTGTTCCGCTATTGCTCGCTTTGCGCTGAAGTATTTTCGCTGTCCGCGTTCGCGCCGGAGGCATCGGTGGTGGCCGCGTCAGGCTCCGTTTGCGGCTGTTGGGCGCTTTGGGCCTTTTCGTCAAGGTAGATGGTGATCTCACCGCTTGCGCCCACGGCTGCGTCGCCGGGCCGCACGCTGAGCACGCGGGGGCTTAGCTCCTCCACGTAGATCTCGCTGAGCTTCCCGTAGGGGGCCACCTCGATGGAGCCCTCCACGCGGGTGTTGGTTTTCAGCAGCTGATAGGCGATGGAGGGGTAGGCCACGTACATTTTGCCAAGGGCGTCCTGGCTGAGGGACATGACGGGCACGTTTTCCACGACGTAGCTGTTTTCTGAGTAGAGGGAGGCGGAGTGGGTGCCCTGCGCGTTTGTGAAGGAGCGGATGAGCTTTGCCTCTGCGCCGGGCAGGGGCGCGTTCTCATTTGCCGCGCCGGGCGCAAAGCTTACGAGGATCTCGCCGCTTGCAGAGGATGCCGGTTCGCACTGCGGATAGAAGCGCAGGGTGGTCTCGTCGTCCCAGTTTAGCTTGATCTCGTATTTCGCGCCACTTTGGATGAAGATCTCGCCCTCCACGCTGCAGCTTTCGCCGTCCGCGCCCTGCGCGGTAAAGCGCTCGGCGTCGCGCCTTAGCGCGTAGAGGCGCTGCTTTTCGCCGGTCATGCTGTCCACCTCGTCGCCCAGCACATAGTCCTTCGGGATGGTGTAGGCGCGCATCAAAACCAGCTGCACGCTGTAATCGTCCTTTTTGAAGGGCAGGCGGATCTCGGGGGAGGGATTGGAGATCCCCGCGCCAGCGACGCTGAGCAGGGGCGAAAGCGCCATGTACGTGGACGCAAAGGAGAAGGCGACCATCAGCACAAGGCCGCAGGCGATGCCGGTCAGGATCTTTGCAAACGGGGTCTTCAGACGCTTGAACAGCGCAACGACCAAAAGCCCTGCAAGCAGCGCCGCGGGCACCAGATAGGTAAGCAGATACAGATCCCAGTACTTTGCGGGCACAATGCCGGTCAGATTGCCGACGACGCTGATCAAAATGCAAAGCAGCATGAACACGATAAAGATCACCCGCAAGATCGTGCCGATCCGCGTCTTGGGATGCACGGAAAAAAACGGCAGGGTATCGGTATTCTTTTCAAAAAGCTGCGCGCCTAGCCTGCGCTTTGGTCCGGCCATCAAAATCACCTCATTTTAAAACATAAAAGCATTATACCACAGCGCGCGGATGAAAACAAGAGCGGGGGTGGAGGAAAGCGCTACCATCGGGTTTTAGGCAGGAGCCATGAAAACGCTATACAACCGGCGGTTGAGTTTTTTCCGCCCGATCGCATATGGATTTTGCTGCGCCGAAGCTGTATCATATAGTGGAACCGGTTCTGAAAACAGAGATCAGGAGAAAGAAAATGGATATCGGAGAAAAGATCAGACTGCTGCGAAAAGAAAAGAAAGCGACCCAGGAGGAGCTTGCGGAGTACCTGCACATTTCCTCCCAGGCGATCAGCAAATGGGAAACGGGCGCATCCTGCCCCGATATCGACCTTTTGCCGAAGCTCGCCATCTTTTTCGGCACAACGCTTGACAATCTGCTGGACTTTGATCAAAGCCAGGTGGACGCGGCTGTGGAGGCGCTGGTGGCCGAAAGCGGCAGAGTGGGGAACGACCCCGCGGCCTCCGAGGCCTTTTTGCGCAAGGCGCTTAAGAAGTATCCAAACAACGACCTGCTGCTTACCTGCATTTTGGAGGATATGCAGCAGCAAAACGCCGATAAGTCCAGAAGCAGCGAGATCATCGAGATCGGAGAGCGTATTTTAGCCTGTACGAAGGACGATGAATTGAAGATCGACGTGCTGCGCATCCTGGCGGAGACCTATCACGGCATGGGGGAACAGGCCATGGCGGAATCCTACCTGGCCAAGATCCCTGGCCTTCATTTTCTGTACTACGAGATCGCCGCTGCTGTAAGGCGCGGGAAGGAGCGCATCGCAAATATTGAGAAACTGGAGGATCTGTGCATCGAGAAGCTGATCTGCGCCCTGTGGATGCGGCGCGAGGAAGCAGACGAAAAGAAGCGCACGCAGATCGACCGGAAGGCAAATGAGATGTTCACGTTTTTCAAAAGCTGCCCGGAGTACGCTCATACGGCGGAGAGCATGGAACGGCTTTGGAACGAAGGGACGATCATGAAGATCTATCAATAAGCAAAAACGGCATCCTTTGGATCCCATCCCCTTTTGGTGCCGCTTATTTTACTTTATTGATGTTGACAAAAGCGGGGAATGGGATATAATGAAGCTACCTGCTGAATGACGCAGAACATGTTTTTGAGACAGGCGGCACAAGAGAGCGCAGACCCTGGGCTGAAAGTTTGCGCGGCGCGCGGCTCAAAAATACCAGCTGCCGACGGCGGGCGGCTCATGACCGTTATAAAATGCAAAAAGAGGTTTACAGCAAGCGGGGTGGAACCGCGGATGCATACGGCATTCGTCCCAGCAATGGGATGGGTGCCGTTTTTGCGTCGTGGCCAGCGCGGCAGAATATGGAAGGAAAGAGGAGCAACCCATGAAGATCCTGTACAACGACGGCCACGTGGCTGAATGTCCCGAGGAGCTGGAGCTGGATACCCTGCGCCATTCTGCGGCGCACATCATGGCCCAGGCGGTCAAGCGCATCTACCCGCAGGCGCACTTTGCCTACGGCCCGGCAACGGAGAAGGGCTTCCACTACGATATCGACCTTGGCGAGGTAAAGCTGAGCGACGAGGATCTGCCCGCCATCGAAAAGGAAATGCAGAAGATCGTAAAGGAAAACCTGCCCTTTAAGGTCTACCCCCTGCCCAGAGACGAGGCCGTTAAGCTTATGGAGAGCCGCGGCGAGATCTACAAGGTGGAGCACATCGGAGATCTGCCCGAGGACGCGGTGATCACCTTCTATCAGCAGGGCGATTACATCGACATGTGCGTAGGCCCGCACCTTACCTACACCAAGGCGCTCAAGGCCTTCAAGCTTACCGCCATCAGCGGCGCGTACTGGAAAAACGACCAGAAAAACAAGATGCTCACCCGCATAAACGGCGTGGCCTTCAGAAACGCCGAGGAGCTGGCCGCCTACGAAAAGGAAATGGAGGAGGCCCGCGCCCGCGACCATCGCCGCATCGGCAAGGATATGGGCCTGTTCATGACAGACGATCTGGTGGGCCGCGGCCTTCCCATGTTCCTGCCCAAGGGCTACACCCTCTGGCAGCAGCTGGAAAACTACATCCGCGACAAGGAAG
>CADBNW010000223.1 GCA_902796025.1 uncultured Eubacteriales bacterium | reverse complement strand
GTTGATCCACACGACGAACTGGCTCATCGTGGCCTCCCAGCCGTCCATGCCGGTGTCCTCGCACAGGCGCACCTGGCCGGTGAAGGACTCGGGCACGACGCAGCTGAAGCGGAAGTCCTGCCAGTTTTCGCCCGCCTCCTGCGCCCAGTAACTGCCGTTTGCAAAGGGCACAGACTGATCGCTGCCGCGCGGCGCGGTCGTGATGCCGTCTATGTCGCACTTTTCCCTGACCCTGAGGGAACGAATGACTTCCTTGAGTTTGCGGATGCGCGCGTCCAGCTGATGCATGATCATGAATCGTTTCCTCCCAATTTAGCGGTATGCTCCGTGATCGCCGGAAAACCAAAAATGATTTTAGTGAAAGCTATTTACAGATCCCATTTGCCCTCGAATACCTTTACGGCGGGGCCCGTCATGAAGGCGTGTTGGCTTACGGGGTCGTACTCGATAAACAGTTCGCCGCCGGGCAGGCTGACGCTTGCCGCGTTTTCTGTAAGCCCCTGCACGCTCAGCGCCGTCACGCAGGCGGTCGCGCCGCTGCCGCAGGCCTGGGTGGCCCCGCTGCCGCGCTCCCAGATGCGCGCCTGTATTTGCGTGCGGGAAAGGACCTTTACAAAAGAGATGTTGGCGCGCTTTGGAAAGACCGGATGCACCTCCAGCGCCGCGCCCAGGCGCTCAAACGCCTCTCCCTCGGGAAAGAGGTCCGTCGTGACCGCGTGGGGATTGCCGGCGTTCACGCAGAAAAAGCGCAGCTTGTGGCCAAGGCACGTTATATCTACGACGTTGTCCGGGGCGTTTACGGGAATGTCCTCAGGCGCAAAGCACATTTGCCCCATGTCCACGCGCGCGGCGACGGCTTTGCGGCCGCTGATCAGCATCTGCAAAAGCTTGAGCCCCCCGCCGGTCATCACGCGAAGCTCCTTTTTTCGCGCAAGGCCGCTGTCGTAGAGGTATTTGCCCACGCAGCGGATGCCGTTTCCGCACATCTCGCCCTCGGAGCCGTCTTTGTTGAAGATGCGCATGCGCGCGTCCGCGTCCGGGCAGGGCTCGATCAGGATCAGCCCGTCCGCGCCGACCCCCGTGTGGGGCTTTGAGATCTCGATCGCAAGCGCAGAGGGATCCTCGGGTGCGGGCTGCTTAAAGCAGTCCACGTAGACGTAATCGTTTCCTGCGCCCTGCATTTTCACAAACCGCATATACATCACCACTGTCATTATAAAGTATCGCGCCAGCGCGGTCAATCAAATAAACAAAAAATAAAACAATAAAGAAAGCCCGGAGGATCGCGGCGCTTCTAAAGCAGGGCAAAAGCCTGCACTCATAGCGTACGGAAAACCCGAGTGGTTTTACGTGACCCTATGCCCTGCCCGCCTTGCCAGGCAGCAGGATACTGCTTACAAAATGTCTTCGTCCAGCAAAAAGTCGATGATATTGATGTTCAGTACCCCATTTTCGTCATACCATCTTTTTCGTATATCGTGCCTGACGATGATTTTGGGGAACGAGTCGCCCGTCATGGACAAGGGCTTGTTCTCGATCAAGATCTTTTCGTTATTCTCCATCGCGTAAGCGGATTGGATGTACACTTTTTTGCTGCCTTTGGATGCGATGAAGTCGATTTCTCTTGCCGTCTGCACCGGATTGCCGGATCTGTTCCTCTCAACGGAAAACACGATCCCGATATCGACCGAATACCTGCGTTTGATCAGCTCATTGTAGATGATGTTCTCCATGATGTGCGTCAGTTCCTGCTGGCGGAAGCCGATGCGGGCATTGCGCAGGCCAATATCCTCGCAGTAGTATTTGTTGGGGTATTCAAAGTAGGACTTGCCCTTCACGTCGTAGCGTTTGCATTCACTGAACAAAAAGGCGTCCACAAGCTGTTTCATATATGCGACGACGGTGTTTTGCGCCACGCGGTTTTCGCCATTCAGCTTTTGAAGGGTGTTTATGGCATGGGTGACTTTGGTGGGATTGGTCAGGGAACCAACCGAAGAGCACAGAAGATCCAGGATGCCGGAGAGGACGTCCTCGCGCCTGATCTTCCTGCGCTCCGCGATGTCCTTTATATATACTTCTGAAAACAAGGATTTCAGATAGCTCATCCTGGCTTCGTCGTCCGGACGGGACAGGATCAGGGGCATTCCCCCATAAAAGGCATAGTTTTCGAAAGCGTCTTCCTTGTCTCCCCCTACCGCAGAGTAGTATTCCGCAAAGGAGAGGGGATGGACGCGGATCTCGTCGCTGCGGCCCCGGAACTCGGTGAGAATGTCACTGGACAGCATCCTTGAATTGCTACCCGTCACATACACATCCAGGTTGTGCAGCTCCTTCAGGTCGTTTAGCGCATCATAAAAGCGGATTTTATTGCCAGCTGGATTATAGGGATTTGGCACTTCATCGGACATTTGGATCTCGTCGACAAACAGATAAAACTGCTGATCGGATCTCTCCACGATGCTGCGCACGTAGGATGCAAGCTCCAGGGGATTTCTGTAGCGGATGTCGCGCGCGAGGTCAAGCTCTATCGTGATGATATTGTCCGGACTGACGCCCTGCTCCAGAAGATGATTCCGGTAGAGCGTGCCAAGCAAATAAGATTTTCCACAACGGCGAATGCCGGTAATGACCTTAACCTGACCGTCCCATGCCAGGGATTTTATCTGATCCAGATATGAATCACGCTTTATTTCCATACCATCTTCCTCTGCTGAAAAGTTGCCTAAATTCTTAGCCTATGTTTCAATAGTATTATAGCATTTCGAGACTGCCCTGTCAAATTCTCTATTGAAAAGTATCCTAAAAATATAGCCGCAATTTCAGAGGATCAGAAACGGCGTCTTTTCTGCAAATCGGACTGGTATGGAAAACCCGAGTACTCAACGTGACCCTGAGCATTTCAGCGCCGCCTCCCCGGCTGGCTCCGGCTCCATCTCATTCGGATGCTGTCATCATCACCTTGACCGCGTGCGCCTTGTCGCAGCGCAGGGCATCCATGGCCTTTTGCATTTCCTCCAGGGGAAAGCGATGGCTGATCAGGGGCTTTACGTCGACAAGGCCATGGGAGATCATGTCCAGGCACTTTGGGAAAAACAGCGCGGGCGAGGCAAAGGAAAAGCGCAGCTGCAGGCGCTTAAAGTGAATGCGGTTGATGTCCAGGGTGCAAAGGCTCTCCTCCTTGTTTTTGGCGATGCCGATCATGCTGATGATCGCGCCGAAGGACGCAAACTCCGCCGCGTCCCGAAGAGTCTGGGGCGGGGTGGTGACCAGCACCCGGTCCACCCGCTCGTCCTTAAGCTTTGCAACCGGGTCTTCTATGTCAGTTAAAACGATTTCGTCCGCGCCGTAAAAGCGGGCAAGCTCGATGCGGGCGGCGGAATGGGAATGCGCAAGCGCCGTGATCTTGCCAGCGCCCTTCAATTTTGCAAGCCTTATCGCCATAAGCGCGATGGGTCCTGCGCCGTAGACGGCCACATGGTCGTTCAGGCCGATGTCCGCCATTTCCACCATGTCCATGGCAACGCCCATCGGCTCCACCAGCGCGGCCTCCTCAAAGCTGACGCTTTCGTCAAACTTCACCAGCGCGCCCGCCTTGCACACCGCCTTTTCGGCAAAGGCGTTGTAGCGCGGGGCGAAAATGTATTTATTGCGGCACAGCTCCGCGTGGCCGTTTCGGCACATGTCGCAGGTGCCGCAGTAGCTTGAGGACTCCACGGCGACCCGGTCGCCGGGCTTTACGTTTGTGACGTTTTTGCCGGTTTTTTCGACGATGCCCGAAAACTCGTGCCCAAAGGGCTTGAATTCCTGCGCGTTCATGGCGGAATTCAAATCCGAGCCGCAAACGCCGCAGGCTTTGATGCCAACAAGCGCCTCGTCCTCGCCCAGGGGCGGCAGCTCGGTATTTCGGATCTCTACCAGAAAGGGCGCCTTTAAAAATGCCTGTTTTATCGTTTCTTTCTCCCGCCGAATATCACTTTTATACTGTCCTTCAGGCCCTGATGGCTTATTTTTGTCGCGTCAAAGCGCACGGACTGAAAGGCCCACTGCATGATGGGGCCGGAGGCGAAGGCGCAGATCAGGGTGCCGACGCCAACGGGCCCGCCAAGCAGCCAGCCGGTAAGGGTCGCAAAGCTGAGCAGCAATATGCTGACCAGGCCGATCGGCAGCTTTTTTGCGCGCCGCGCAAGCCCCACAAGCAGCGTGTCCCGGGGCCCGCAGCCAAGCGCCGCACGCATGTAGGCGTACTGGGTGTAGGCGATGATCACAAGGCCAAGCAGCATGAGCGGCACCGCCGTAAGATAGGACGCGCACTTTGGCACCGGGTGCAGCCAGTTGAAAAAGTCCACGGCCTTCCCCACCACCACGGCGTCTATGAACATGGCGATGCCGATCGGCTCCTTCAATAATACGTCGATCAGCAAAATGGTGAGCGACACCGCGATGGACGCGCTGCCGTAAAGGATGCCAAGCGTTTTGGAAAGGCCGAGGTTCAAAATGTCCCAGGGGGCCGCGCCGATATTTGCCTGAATGGTGAGATAAATGCCAAAGCCGTTTACAAAAAGGCTGACGGCGGCGATCAGCATGTTTATCAGGATCGCGCCCAGCGTGCGGTTTTGGCTTAGCGCCTCCGCCTGCAGGCGGCAGGAATGTTTTGTCGTAAGCATGATTCCTTTTTGGGGGTTGTTGCACAAGTGCAAAAGCCCGGGGTGGTTTGGAGGGGTCGCAGCCCCTTCAATTATAATCCGCAGGGGTGGCTTCGCCGCCCCGAGGACAGCGATTTTTGTGCAGGGAGCGCAGCGAAGCGTAGACGACCGAAACAAATAATCGCTTCCTTGCAGTTTTTGCGCCCGGAAATCTCCGCAGAGATTTCAGCAAAAACTGTTTTCCTGTTGTCCCTCCGCCTGCACCATGTCGTTTTGAGTAAATAGCCTATCTTATCAACAAAGCCAACCGCTCAAAATGAATCGCAGATTCATTTTGAGCGAGGGGCTGTGCAGCAGCCCCATCAGTCTTCCTTGAGGATGTAGGCGTTTACGATCTGCCCGATGTACACGGTGTGGGCGTCGCGGTTGGCAAGAGGCGCTTTTCCGTCCACGCTTTCGGGATAGGCGCTTAATGCCCCTATCCATCGTTTTCAGCTACAGTATAGCATAGCGCAGCGCCTGCAACAAGCAAAGATTGGATTATGTGAAATAAGCATCGACTTCCTGCGCTTCCACTCGAATCACGTTTCAAAAAGAATGCTTTCCCAATTCGATATTTCATGGTATAATAAAAATGGATCATTGCAGGCACATTCCCTGAAAAGGAGGAGAGAGGCAAAATGACAGAGGAAGAGGTAAAGCTCCGCTCTATCACGCCTGCGTTGCTTGCTGCCGGATGGGATACGAACCACATCAGCATGGAGACCAAAATCACTGACGGACGGATCAATCTTCGCGGTAATCTGGTATCCCGAGGACAGCCAAAGCGCGCGGATTATATATTGTGGCTGAACAGCAGCACACCCATAGCCATTGTGGAAGCAAAGGACGATAGCCATACCGTGTCCCACGGCCTGCAGCAGGCCATGGAATACGCGCAGATGATGGAT
>CADBNW010000222.1 GCA_902796025.1 uncultured Eubacteriales bacterium | reverse complement strand
GATTTGCCTTAGGCAAATCGATTCCGCTTTGCGGAACGTGTTGGCTCAAATTGAAAATTTGAGGCAACACGCCTTGCGCCCGGAAATCTCCGCAGAGATTTCAGCAAAAACTGTGATCCTATCGCCCACGCTATCGAGCCATGGCGTTTCGTCTATATCCCCCATAAGGGCAATCTAACCAAGCGCTTGAAATGAATCTCCGATTCATTTCAAGCGATTTTTTTTTATAATTGCCCCTGTTCGCCCGTGAACGGCAGGATGGAGATCTCGAGGTTGCCGTTTTTGGTGCGCAGCTCGTCGATAAAGGCCTTCTCCTCTGCGTCGTTCTTCATGCGGATCTTGTAGGAGAGGCGGAACATGCTGCCCATGCCCGTGGTCTTTACGCCGATGCTTTCGCAGCAGCTTAAGTAGTGGGCAAAGATCTCGTCAAACGCGCCGTTATACTCAAGCGATTCGGGGATGGTCAGCTTAAGCAGCTGATCCTGTGCCATTGACTTGTGTTCAAACAGCTTTCCGCCGGACAAGAGCATAAACAACAGCGAAAGCGCAAGCAGTATCACGATGCCGTAGCCCAGATACCCCATGCCAAAGGCGATGCCCGCGGCCATGGCGATCAAGATCGCCGCCAATTCATCCGAGGAGCCCTGCGCGGAGCGGAAGCGGATCAGGCTGAACGCGCCGCCTATGGCCATGCCCGCGCCGATAGAGCCGTTTACAAAGCTGATCACCGAGGCGACCACAAAGGGGATCAGCGCCGTCACCACGAAAAAGCGGGAGGTGGAGCGGATCTTAAAGCTCATGATCCAGGCATACAGCCCGCCGCCCACAAGCGCGCACAGCGCCATCAGGAAAAACTGCGAAGGCGTTACCACAGTGGAAAACACGGAATCAAACATAATCACACTTCCTTTTCTGAATCGTTGCTTCTTAAATTGCTTAGATCGCGGGCCTTTGCGCAAGCAGCAGCTGCTGGCGGTACGCTTCCCCGTATTTTGAAAAGCTGCCCTTGAAGATCCTGCCCTCGTCCAGGATGGCGCTGAGCCACAGGGGCACCGCCTGCTGCACCTTGACCTCCAATATCGTCCAGTCGGACTCAAGCAGCAGCCGCCCCTCCATGGAGCTTGTAAGGTCCAGATCGCTTGTGCGGTAGCGCGGGGCCTCGTCGATGGTCAGGCGCAGATCTCCCTCCGGCTCAAAGTACGCGGTGCGGTCGTAGATGATGAGGCAGGAGGGCACCAGGGTTTTGTAGTAGTCCCGAAAGGACGTGATCTCCCGGTTGATCTGTCCGCCCGCGCAGATGTCGCCCTCCCCCGCGAAGAAGCGGTGCACCAGGGGGATCGTGCTTTGCACGCGCCGCTTGTAGACGATGCCGTAAGCCTTGCGCTTTAGCTCCAGAAACACCGGGCTTTCGCCGCTTGCAAGCCCGTAGGAGCGCAGGCGGATCTTTTCCTTGAACTGGGGCTTTTCTACGCTTTGCCGGATCAGGCGGTAGTCGGGCGTATCGTAGTACAGGGAAGCGATCGAGGTGCGCCCGAAGTGGTCGGGCTGCATGTGCCCCTGAAGGCGTTTGCGCAGATATTCGGTCTGCTCGCCGTTTAGCAAATACTTTAGCTCATAGCGCTTCATTACGACGATCGCGTCCGCCATAAGCTCACCTCCCTTTCTGTTTCACCGCTATTTACAAATCGATCTCAAGAATAAAGCTGCCGTTTTCCACGCGGGCGCTTACGCGTCCCTTGTGGGCAAGAACGATGTCCTTTACGCAGCTTAGGCCAAGTCCCGCGCCCGCGCCCTCCGGGGCGTTTTCCAGGGTAGTAAATCGGTCGAAGACCTGGTCGCACGGGCCGTCGGGAAGATCCGCGTCGTTTTCGCTATGCAATATCACCCGCTCGCCCGCCCTGCGCAGGCTGAAGAATGCGCGCGTCTTTGCAAATTTCAGGGCGTTGTCCGTAAGCTCGTCCATCACGCGCTTCATGGCCTCGGCGTCCGCGCTGATCAGGATGTCCTTTGCGATGTCGGTTTTCACCGCGATGCCCGCCTGCTCAAGCTGCCCGCGCCGAAGGTCGATAGCGGCCTCGAGCACTTCTCCAAGCGGCAGGCTCGTGGGGCTCAATTCCGCCTCCTCAAACAGCGCCATGCCGTCCAGCCTTCGCACGAGCTGTTCCATTTTGCCCACCTGCCTTCGGATGGATCGGGTGTTGTCGTCCGGCCCGTGCCTTTTTTCCAGCAGCTCCGTGTCGGCGCTTATGATGCTGAGGGGCAGGCTGAGCTCCCTGTTCGCGCCCATCAGGAACCTTCTTTGCCTGCGGTCGGCGTCCTTCAGGGGGCGGAACACCCGCCCGCCCAGGTATTTGAGCGCGAAGGCGCACACGATCAGGCAAAGCGCCTCGCCAATCACACTGATCAGAAGGATGCGGTAGGCGCTTAGCAGCTCGCGCCCCTGGTCGATCACCGTTACGAAGCGCTGGCCGTTTGCCTCATACACCCGGAAGCGGTAAGTGCCCTTCGTCCAGCCCATGGCCTGCCTGGTAAGCAGCTCCCTGGCCCAGCCTGCGGCCTCCTCCTCGCTTACGGCGGAGATCTGCATTTTCACGGTCTGCGCCTTGCCGTTTTCGTCAAAGGCGATGGTAAAGTACCTAAGGCTGTGCCCGGTCTCCGGCGATTCCGGCCCCATGGGGCCAAAGCGCCCCTGCCGATAGCCCCTTGCGCCGGGCCAGGCGGCCTCCTCCGCAAAAGCGCCGTTTTGCTGGCGCAGCTTGTCGGTCAGCCTGTCCGCGTCCTCGCCCGCCATGGTAAAGCTAACGGCGTTGATCACCGTAAGCAGCGCCGTAAGCAGGGCAAATATCGCAAGCAGCGCCCAATTTCTAAATCTCTTTTCCGCTCTATTCATCTTGCTTCACCAGTCTGAACCCTTCCCCGGCAATGTATTTTACCGTCTGCGCGCTGCCCGCAAGGCGCAGCTTCGCGCCGATCGCGTCCGCAAGCGCGCCATCATCCCCCTTTAGTGCCTTACCTGCGGCAAGGGCCCGGCAGGCGTCGATCTCTGCGTTTGTAAGGCGCATATCGCCTAGCGTAAAGGCTGCCTCGTCCAGAACCGCGCCGGCAAATCCAATTCTCTCGCCCCGGGCCGCCTTGTTCAGCACGTCGTCAAGCGCATCCATCAGCGCCTGCGGGGCAAAGGGATAGGTGAGATACGCGTTTGCAAGCGCCTGGCGCTTTAGCGTCTGTCCCGTCACGCGGCGGGACAGGAGCGCGACGCAGGGCAGCTTCAGTTCGTTTGCCCGCGTAACCAGCGCCGCATGCTCCACGCGCGGCAGATCCTCGTCCAGCACCAGCGCGTCCAATCTGCGCTCTGCAAGCATCGTAAGCGCCATCGCCCCGTCAAAGGCCGTGAGCACTTCGCCAAAGGGCTCCTCAAGCAGCAGCTGATACGCCCTTAGAAAGTCGCGGTCCGCCGCCGCAAGCATAAGGCTCATTTGTGCGTCTCCCTTCAATCTGTTTTACACGTACAGGATAAACCCGGAACCTAAAATGAAATTAAGGCGCAAGGTAAACATTTTCAACCATGCGCCCTTCGCACAAAAAAATGAAGCGTTTGCCGCTTCGGTACAGAATAAAGGAATCCCTGATTAATTCGGCGGCACATCTGGCCGACCCATTTAATCAGGGATTCCTTCATGCCCGCTGCCTGTTGGCAGACCGGGTAAAATTTTCCGTTCTGGTCTTTGTTGAGCTTGCGGCGGTGGCGCTGCTTGCGCTGATGCTGCTGCGCGGGCGTAAGGCCGCGCGGGCTGAGCGTCCGCGCCTTACTCGAACTGGCTTGCGTAGAGCTTATAGTAAAAGCCCTTTTTCAGCATCAGCTCCTCGTGCGTGCCCATCTCCACCACGTCGCCGTGATCCACCACCAGGATCTTGTCCGCGTTTTGGATGGTGCTAAGCCGGTGGGCGATCACAAAGCAGGTGCGCCCCTTCATGAGCTCTCGCATGGCCTTTTGCACCTGCCGCTCCGTGCCGGTGTCCACGTTGCTGGTGGCTTCGTCCAATATCAGCATGTGCGTATCGTACAGCATGGCGCGCGCGATGGTCAAAAGCTGCTTTTGCCCCTTTGAGATGTTGCCGCCATCCTCGCTGATCACGGTGTTGTAGCCCTGCGGCAGACGCATGATGTAATTGTGGATGCGCGCGGCCTTGGCCGCCTCTACCACCTCCTCCATCGTGGCGTTTTCCTTGCCGTAGGCGATGTTGTCAAAGATCGTGCCCGCAAACACCCAGGTGTCCTGCAGCACCATCGCGTAGCTGCGGCGAAGGCTGTCCATGGTGTATTGCCGGTGCTCCAGCCCGTCCACGCGGATCTCGCCGCTTTGGGCGTCGTAAAAGCGCATCAATAGGTTTATGATCGTGGTCTTTCCCGCGCCGGTCGGGCCGACGATGGCGATGGTCTTTCCCGCCTCGGCCTTCAGATTCAGATCGTGCAGGATGGTTTTTTCCGGGACGTAGCCAAAGGATACGTTTTTGGCCTCCACGTCGCCCCGGCAATCCGCAAGCTCGCGCGCGCCGTAGATGTCCGCGGCCTCCTGCGGCTCGTCCAGCACCCGAAATACCCTTTCGCTTGCGGCAAGCGCGGAAAAGATCTCGTTTACGATGTTTGCGATCTCGTTGATGGGACCGGAAAACTTTCGGCTGTAGAGCACGAAGCTTGAGATCTGCCCAAGCGTCACCACGCCGTACATGTACAAGATCGCGCCGCCCATGCCGATCGCCGCAAGGCCGATGTTGCTGATCATGCCGATGGTCGGGCCCATGGTCATGCCCATGCTGTCAGCGTCCCGGTAGGCCTCCGCCGCGCCCCGGTTGATGGCGGAAAAGTTTTCGCACACCTGCTTTTCCCGGGCGTAGGCCAGGATGGTCTTCTGGCCGCTGAACATCTCCTCGGTAAAGCCGTTCATCCTGCCGTAGGCGGCGCTCCTTTTTGCGTAGAGCGGGCGGGTCTTTTTGCTCATGTGCCGCGTAAACAGGATGGAGACCGGGATCGTGAACACCATGCACAAAACCAGCGGCACGGAGATGGTGCACATCATCACAAAGCTGCCCGCGACCGTCACAAGGCTGGTCACGATGTGCACTACGTCCGTGGACAGGCTCATCGTGACAACGTCGATATCGTAGGACACGCGGCTTATGATGTCTCCCGCCTGATGCCGGTCAAAGTAGCTGACCGGCAGGGTCATCAGCTTATTGAACACGTCCCTTCGCATGTTGCGGGCGATCCTGCGCCCCACGCGCATCATGCCCATGCTGACAGAAAAGCTCAAAAGGCTGCCGCCCACGTAAAACAAAAGCATGAGCAGCGCGTTATGCGTGACCAAACGCATATCCACAAGCCCCGGCCCGGCGCTTGCCGCGTCGATGACCTTGCCCGCAAGCTTTGGCCCCATGAGGTTGCCAAGATTGCTTAAGAACGTTAAGCAGATCAGCAACAGCACCACATATTTGTACTGCATAAGGTAATTGATGATGCGCTTCAGCGCGCCCTTAGCGTCCTGCGGCCGTTCCTTTTTGCCGCCCCTGTCTCCCTTGCCCGGCATCGTCTTTCCTTCCCTTCTACGCAAGCGCGCCCATCTGGATCTCGCAGATCTCCCTGTAGGCCGGGCAGCTTTCCATCAGCTGCTCGTGGGTGCCGTAGCCGATGCAGCGGCCGTTGTCCATCACCATGATGTGCGTCATGCCCATGATGGAGGATACGCGCTGCGCGATCATGATCAGCGTGCTGCCAGCGTGGTGGGCCTCGATGGCCTTGCGCATCGCGGCGTCGGTTTTGTAGTCCAGCGCGCTTGAGGAATCGTCAAGCACCAGGATCTCCGGCCTTCCCGCAAGCGCCCGGGCAACAAGCAATCGCTGCTTCTGCCCGCCGGAAAGGTTCGCGCCCTTTATAGTCGCCTCGTACTCGAGCCCGCCGTCCAGGGTCTTTATATACTCCTCCGCCATGGCGTCCCGAACGGCCGCGTCGATCGCGTCTTCACTGATGTCCCGGCCAAAGCTGATGTTCTGGCGCAGCGTGTCCTGAAACACCATGTCGTTTTGGAACACCACGCCAAAGCGCGCGCGCAGCTCGTCCCTGTCGTAGCTGCGAACGTCCCTGCCGTCCACGAAGACGCCGCCGTCCTCTACGTCGTAAAAGCGCATCAGAAGATTTATGATCGTGGTCTTGCCGCAGCCGGTCGGGCCGATGATGCCAAGGCTCTCGCCCTTTTTCAAGGCAAAGCTTATGTCGGATAGCGCCATCTCCTGCTTTTCGCCGGCAAAGCCCGCGTCGCTTTCGTCCACCCGGTTGTAGCTGAAGGACACGTGCTCAAAGCGGATGAATTCGTCCCCGGAGGGCGTTTTGGCCTGCCCTTCCGCAAGCACCGTCTGGTCGATCTCAGTTTTCAAAACGCTGTCGATGCGGTTGGCGCTGGCGCTTGCCTTGCTCATGGTCATAAAGATGCGGTTTAGGCCCATCACGCCCATGGTGATCATGTTAAAGTACGTAAGAAAGGCAAGGATCACGCCCGGGGCCATCTCCCCCGCGTTTACCCTGCGCCCGCCGATGATGATCACAAGCACCAGTCCCACGTTCAGGCTCAGCTGCATCAGGGGGCCCGGGATCGCCATCACGGTGCTTGCGCGCACGTCGCTTGCGGTCATATCGCCGTTGGCCTTTGCAAAGCGCTTCTTTTCGTATTCGCCCTTGCTGAGCGCCTTTACCACGCGTATGCCGGTAATGTTTTCGCGCATGATGCGCACCACCGCGTCCAGCCGCTGCTGCACCACCGTAAACAGCGGGATGCCCCGGCTTGACACGAACAGCACGATCGCAAGCAAAAACGGCAGCATGATCACCAGAATAAGCGCAAGCCTTGCGTCCATGCTCAGGGTCATGATGACGCCGCCAAGCAGCATGATCGGCGCGCGCACGCACAGGCTTTGCAGTTGCTGCACCGCGCTTTGCACGTTGTAGCTGTCGCTGGTCATGCGGCTGATCAGGCTGGGCAGCCCGAAGGCGTCAAACTGGCGGCCGGAGAGGTTTGCGGTCTTTTCAAACAGCGCCTGGCGCACGTCGTAGCTCACCCTGTGGGCGTTGAAGATCGCCCTGCGGTTTGCCGTAACGTTCAGCTGCCTGCACAAAAGCGCCGCCGCAAACATCATAAGCCCCCACGCTATGACCGTCCAAAGCTTTCCCGCGGGCACGACCACGTCCACCATGTGCTCCAGGATATAGGGCAAAAGCAGCTCCGCCATCGTGCCCAGCAGCTTTATAAAGATGGCCAGCGCCACCGCCGATTTGTACCTTCCCGCAGAACGAAAAATGAGCTTCATATTTTTTCCCCTCTTACAGCTCCTGCATCAGCTTTTTCGCGTTTCGATACAGCATTTCCCCAAGGCGCTCCACCTGCGCCCGGTCCTCCTCGCACAAATCCTCCAGCAGGCCCCGGTAAAACGCGTCGTAGGCCGCCCGCAGCCGCGGATACAGCTTCGTCGCCTTCTCGGTCGGGTACACCAGCCTGCACCTTCCGTCCTCGGGGCTTGGCTTTCGCTCGATATACCCCTTTTCCTCGAGCCTTGCCAGATGGTGCGCCACGGTCGTTTTGTCCACGCACAGCGCGTCGCCCAGCGCCTCCTGCGCGCAGCCCGGATGCCGGCACACGTGGCTTACGAACAAATGCAGCGCCGGATACAGCTCCACATCCTTCAGCTGCTGCCGCCGGTAGCTGTCAAAGCAGCGGCTCACCCGCAGTAAATACCCCAGCTCGTGTCCCCTCATACGTCCCTCCAAAGCCCCAGACCGCCCCGCGCCGGAACCCCTCCGCGCAGAGCCTCAGCCTCTTTGCGATACCCGATATTGTACTCCAATTAGTTGCACTTTGCAACAATTTGAGGAAAGGCACAGGATATTTTACGCTTGTGGTTGCAGACTTTGGTCTGTTTTTAACCAGGAAAGGGATACCATGCAAGCTCCCTTCGTTCTGCATGATGATCGTCTTTTTGAATTTTGAATGGGGTATTGACGAGACTAAAAAGCCAATATATAATAGTTAAAAAGAATGAAAGGACACGTGAACAAAGCATGGAGGGATTTCAAACCACAGGGTATGTGGTAGACATCGTACTTTGCATCGACGGAACGATGAGCATGGCGCCGATCATCAACAAGATCAAGCTGGACGCCAAAAACTTTTATATGATGTACGCAAACGCCATGCAAAGCTACGATCCGCCAAAGCCCATCCGCGAAAACGGAATGCGCGTAAAGGTCATCGTTTTCCGCGATTTCAAGGACGACGGCGACCAGGCCCTTGTCGAATCTCCCTTTTACAAT
>CADBNW010000221.1 GCA_902796025.1 uncultured Eubacteriales bacterium | reverse complement strand
CCGCGCCGCCCCGGCGCTCCGCCTCGCGCAGCACCTGCTTTACGGACATGCTGTAGCCCTCGTAGTCCCGCTGCATTTCGCAAAGCAACTTATAGCGGCTGCCAAGCTCCTGCCGCTGGGCAAGGAGGGTGTTGTTGGCGCGGGTCAGCTGGTCGCAGTCCTCGCCCGCCTTGCGCGCCTCGTCGCTCAAGCGGTGGGTGTCGGCCTCCAGGGCGTCCAGGCGCTGTTTTTCCTGGGCGTACTGATCCATCGCGTCCTCATGCGCCCTTTGCAGGGTCTGGGTGTCGTCGCCCTGCGTTTCGAGGCGGGTGGACAGATTTTTGATCTGGCTGCGGATCGCCTGGGAAAGCGCCAAAAGGCGCGCCTGCTCGCTGCGGGCGTCGCCCAGACGGTTCATGGCGGCGATCACGTTTTCCTTGGCCTGCTCGGCCCTTTCCTCAAGTGCAGTGAGGGCTTCCTCTTCCTGGGAAAGCTCTTTTTCGCGCAGGTCGAAAGCTTCCTTCAGAGCAAGGTATGCGGCCTTTCGCTGCTCCATTTCGGCGGTCAATAGCGCGATCCTTTTGTCCAGGCCGCTTTCGCCCTCCAGGGCTGCCTGCCGGTCGCGCTGGGCGCGCTCCTGCTCCTTGCCGTGGGCGATCAGGCGCTCGCGCAGTACGCCGGCGCTGCCCTCCAAAGCCTCGACCCCGGCGATCAGCTCCTCCAAAGCCACGCGCAGCTGGGCGCTTTCGCCCTCGCCCTGGGTGAGCAGCTGCTGCTTGTCCTCGCGCGCCTGAGAAAGCTGGGCGCGCTGCTGCTCGGCCTGGGCGATGTCGGAGGCGATGTCGCTAAGGGCCTGCTTAAGCTCCTCGATGCGCTGCGAATAGCGCTCGGAGCGGATCCAGAAGGCGTTCAGCTCAAGGCCCTTCAATTCCTCCCGCAGGGCCAGAAAGCGCCGGGCGTCCTCGCTTTGCAGGCGAAGGGGCTCCAGGCGCTCCTCGAGGCTGTCCACGATGTCGCTTAGGCGCTCCAGATTCTGGGTGGTGTTTTCCAGGCGGCGCTCGCTTTCCTGCTTGCGGCTGCGGTATTTTACGATGCCCGCCGCCTCCTCAAATACCTGGCGGCGCTCCTCGGTCTTCTGGGAAAGGATCTCGTCCACGCGCCCCTGGCCGACGATGGAGTAGCCGTCGCGGCCGGTGCCGGTGTCGCGGAACAGGTCCACGATATCCTTTAAGCGGCACTGCTGGCCGTTCAAAAGGTATTCGCCCTCTCCCGTGCGGTAGGCCCGGCGGGTGATCGAGACCTCGGTATAGTCCACGGGCAGGGCGTGATCCTCGTTTTCAAAGGTAAGGCTTACTTCACAGTAGCCCAAACGACGGCGCTTGTCGGTGCCGTTAAAGATGACGTCCTCCATTTTGGAGCCGCGCAGCTGCTTGGCGCTTTGCTCGCCCAGCACCCAGCGGATGGCGTCGGCGATGTTGCTTTTGCCGCAGCCGTTTGGACCCACGACGCCGGTCACGCCGTGCTCAAAGCTGATTTCCACCCGGTCGGCGAAGGACTTGAAGCCGTGTATGTAGAGACGTTTTAAGCGCATGCTATTATGGGGAGCTGTTAGCTGTTAGCTATTAGCTTTTAGCTTTTAGTTAGTTATTGATAGCTGGTAGCTTGTAGCTGGTTGCTGGCAGCTGGTGGTTTTTAGTTAGGGATGGATTGGCTGTTAGCTGGTAGCTGATAGCTGACAGCTTTTAAGAGGGCAAGGTCAATAGCGCGGGGAGCGGGGAAGGGCGGCCTGGATCAGGGATCCTGCGGAGGGTCTTGTGTGCCGCTTAGCGCCTTTAGGGCGTTTTCGGCGGCGGCCAATTGCGCCTGCTGCTTGCTGTGACCGCTGCCCGTGCCCAGCGCGCGCCCGTCCGCCTTTACCAGATAGGTGAACACGGGGGCGTGCGCCGGCCCCTTGGCCTCGGTCAGCTCGTACTCCGGCATGCTGCCGGCGGCCTGCAAAACAGACTGAAGTCTGCTTTTGAAATCCAGATGATCCTCCTTCGAGGTGTCCGCGTTGAGCAGGTCGCCCATTGCGCGCGCGATAAAATCGCCCGCCTGGCGCGGCCCGCCGTCCAGGTACACCGCGCCGAGCACCGCCTCCATCACGTCGCACTGGATGGAGGGCTTGTCCCGCCCGCCGCTTTTTTCCTCGCCCACGGAGAGGCGGATAAAGCGGTTCAGTCCAAGGCGGGTAAGGGCAAAGGCCAGGGTCTCCTCCCTGACCAGATCCGCGCGCATGCGGGTAAGCTTGCCTTCTCCAAGGGCCGGATACGCCCGGTAGAGCTGCTCGCTTACGTAAAGCTCCAGCACGGCGTCGCCCAGAAATTCCAGCCGCTGGTAGTGCGGCACGTGGTGGTCGCCCCCGTAGGAGGGGTGCGTCAGCGCCTGCGTGAGCAGCTGGCGGTCGCTGAAGGTATAGCCTATCAGGCTTTCGGCCTCGGTCATTCAGCCAGATACTTTACGATGTCGTCCACGGTCGTGATCTTGGCCAGCATCTCGTTTTCCACCTGGATGTCGAATTCGCTTTCGATATCGCAGATGAGGATCATGATGTTGGCGCTGTCGGCGCCCAGGTCCTCGACCAGGCGGCTTTCGGGCTTGATCTGATCCTTGCTGACGGGGAGCTGCATTTCGATGAGGCCTGCGATCTTCTCAAATACTTCGTTGTAGGACATGGTGTTACCTCCGATAAATTTTGATCAGTTTGACTGTTGATTTTGTGTGCCGAGCTTGTCCAGCCCGTCCTTTAAGAGCTGAACGGTGCCGCCCTGCGCCATTTTGACCGCCTGCTCCAGGGCCTTGGAAAACGCGTAGCCGTTTGAGGAGCCGTGCGCCTTTACCACGACGCCGTTTACGCCAAGCAGGGGCGCGCCGCCGTATTCGTCCTTATTCATGCGGGTCTTGATGGCGGAGAAGGCAGGCTTCAGCATAAGGCCGCCCAGCTTTCCGCGCAGGGAAGAGGTGACCTCGGTTTTGATCATTTTGAACAGGGCGCTTGAAAGGCCCTCGGCGTATTTCAGGATGACGTTGCCGGTAAAGCCGTCGGACACGACGACGTCGGCGTCGCCGGTCTGGATGTCGCGGGCCTCCACGTTGCCGATAAAATCGTACACGCTTTGCTGCTTCATCAGCTGGTGCGCGTCCTTGTAGAGCTTATTGCCCTTTTCCTCCTCCGCGCCGATGTTCACAAGCCCGACCCTGGGGCTTTCTACGCCCATCACGGAGTGCATGTAGGCGCTGCCCATCAGGCCGAACTGCTTTAGATACTCCGGCTGGCAGTCGGCGTTGGCCCCGCAGTCGATCAGCATAAACGGCTTGTTTAAACCCGGCAGCACCGGCGCAAGCGCGGGGCGGGAAATGCCGGGCAGCATCCTGAGCGTGACCATGCCCGCAAGGAAGATGGCCCCTGTGGAGCCCGCGGACACGAAGGCCTGGGCGTCGCCCGCCTTGACCGCGTTCATCGCGCGCATGAGGGAGGAGGCGCTTTTGCGCCTTACTGCCATCATGGGCTCGTCGTGCATGGTGATGACGTCGGGCGCGTTGATCAGGGTGACGCGGCTTTGGAAATCCGAAGGCCGGGCGGAGAGCAGGTCTTTTAGCTGCTCCTCGGGGCCAAAAAGCTTTATGAGCGCGTCGTTGTTTTTTTGCAGGAAAAGCGCAAGGCCCTCCAGCACGCAGCCCGGCGCGTTGTCGCCGCCCATGGCGTCTACAGCGATGATAAGCCTGTCCGTAGTATCAACTCCTTTGCGTATTGGCGTGGAAAGGGGTCTTTATTTGTTTGCCTTGGCCCAGCTGTCCTTGAGGGCGACGATGCGGTTGAACACCGGCCTGTCGCTGGTGGAATCCGGGTCCTTGCAGAAGTAGCCCATGCGCAGGAACTGGAAGGTGTCACCCTCGGCGGCCGAAAGCAGGGACTTTTCGCCGCAGCCGCTCACCACCTTGAGGGAATCGGGGGAGAGGAATTTGGTGACATCCTTTTTGTCCTCGGCGGAGGCGGTGTCCCATTCCTCGGTCATCAATTGGTCGTAGAGGCGGGCCTCGATGGGCGCGCAGTTTTTGGCGTCCACCCAGTGGATGGTGCCCTTGACCTTGCGATTTGCGCCTTCGCTGCCGCTGCGGGAAGTAAGATCCACGCTGCACTCGATATGGTCGATGGAGCCGTCCTTGCGGTGCACCACGTTTTCACACTTTATGATGTAGGCGCCCTTTAAGCGCACCTCGCCCTCCGGCTTCAGGCGGAAATACTTTTTGGGCGGATCCTCCATAAAGTCGTCCTGCTCGATGTAGATCTCGTTGCTGAT
>CADBNW010000220.1 GCA_902796025.1 uncultured Eubacteriales bacterium | reverse complement strand
TTGGGTGTATCATGTGTATGAAATTGTACACATATCAAACGTGGTTTTGATTGTGGAGGGAGAAATATGGCAAGATTTGATTTGGATACCATAAAAAACGCGCTGTCTGAGCTGATGGGCAAGGCCCACGCGGAGGATGTGTCTGACAAGGACGACGAGTATTCGGACGACGAGGAGCAGTACGAGGACGAGGACTATACCTCTGACGAGTACGAGGACGACGGCGAATACGAAGACGACGGCGAGTACGGCGAGGACGAATACGACGACGCCGAGGGCGACGAATATGCCGACGACGAGTATTCTGACGACGGCGAGCACGACGAAGGCGAGTATGACGACGGCGAAGAGGAAGACGGCGACGAGGGCGAGTATGACGACGGCGAGTACGATGAGTACGAAGACGGCGAAGAGGAAGACGCCTACGGCGACGACGATCTGGGCTACAATCCCGCCGTGTTCGACGATCTGGATGAAGAAGCGGACGAGGGCGAATATGACGACGCCGAGTACGACGATAGGGAGTACGAAGACGACGGCAGCTATTCGGACGAATTGGACGAAGGCGAAGAGGTCGAGCCCGCCGCGCCCGCATGGACGGACAAGATCAAAGAATACCTGGACAACGATTATGTGCTGTATGCGCTGATCGCGCTGATCCCGCCGCTGGCGATCTACCTGATCTGGCGGGGCCGGAAGTACGAAGGCAACAAAAAATGGATCCTTACGGCGCTTGCGGCCATCTTCCTGATTTTGTGGATCATCCTTTTGTGGCCCTCCTCCAATAAGGATGACCCGACCGATCCCGGCGACTTTATCAACCCGAACTTTACCGCACCAGTAACGACCGCGCCCGTGGCGACCGACGCGCCCACCGCGTCGCCCAGCCCCACCGTGCATGCGGGCGGAGCTACGGCGACCCCGGCCGCCGGCAGCGCGAGCAATACCGCCACCACCTACGTGTGGACCACGAACGCAAACCCCTACTATCACACCGTGGAAAACTGCGACGGCCTGCAAAACGCCAACCGCATGACCCTTGAAACGGCGGTCAGCCAGAACAAGACGGCCTGCCCGATCTGCGCGGGCGGCACCAACACATACGCCGACAACACCACCCCCACCCAGTACTACGCCACCACCCGCGGCAAGTGGTATCACGTGGATCCCGTCTGCCAGGGCATGACCGGCGCCAGCATCGTCACCGAGAGCAACGCCATCGCGGCGGGCAAGACCGCCTGCCCGGTGTGCATCGGCTATTACGGCACCCCCGGCGGCAAGTGGTATCACGTGGTCAGCAACTGCCAGGGCATGACCAACGCCCTTACCGATACGAAGGCCAACTGGGAAAAGGCGGGCAAGACCGCCTGCCCGGTGTGTATGAACAAAACCACAAACGGTGTAAAGAACACCTCGGCTCCCACTGAGACGCAGGTGTACTGCACCGGAGGCGGAGAGAATTTCCATGTGCTTAGCGACTGCCGCGGCATGAAGAACGCAAGCCAGATGGGCATTTCCAAGGCCGTGAGCATGGGCAAGACCGCCTGCAAGTACTGCATGCTGCCCGCCAAGGTGAGCGTATTTGCCACCCAAAACGGTACCTACTACCATACGCTGGCCACCTGCCAGGGAATGAAGAACGCGCAGTATGTAACGGCCAAGCAGGCCATCAGCGCCGGCAAGCGCCCCTGCACCAAGTGTAACGCCGGCAGGCTCTTTGCTTCCTCCACCAGCGTGACGAATGGCAGCACCGCGACCGCGACGCAGCTGAGCAACGGCACGGCCGCCTCTACCCTCACCGGAAAGACCACCACCGACACCGCCACCTACGTCTACGCCACGAAAAACGGCACCTACTACCATACCAAGAGCAATTGCTCCGGCATGAAGGGCGCTGCCCGCGTGACCTACACCGACGCGGTCAAGGCGGGCAAAAAGCCCTGCCCCACCTGCATCAGCATTTCGACCGTCAACGTGTTTGCGACCTCAGGCGGCAAGTACTATCACACCAAGGCCAACTGCTCCGGCATGACGGGCGCGCTCAGCGTAAGCATCAGCAAGGCCATCAGCGCCGGCAAGACCGCCTGCCCCACCTGCGCAAAGGCTCTGGGCAGCTTAAGCGGCGCTAAGAACGCTTCCGCCGCGGCTACCGCGACCTCTGCCGCCGCAGCCCGCGCCACCGCAACACCCGCGCCGGCTGCCGCGTCCAACAGCATCGTGTACATCAAATCCGGCGAAAAGTACTATCACCGCGCCGCCAAGTGCAGCGGCCAGAACTTTTCCGGCGGCATCAACGTGACGCTTGAATACGCGCTGGAAAAGGGCTACAAATCCTGCCCCAGCTGCAATCCCCCGTCCAAGATCAGCACCTGATCCAAATCATTAAACATCGCCCCCGCCGCGCAAATGCCGGCGGGGGTTTTTGATAAGATCGCACAAGAGACCTGCAAAGCGATGGGGGGACTGTTTGAGAGAGAACAGCCCCGATCGCGCTATATAGTTGCACCCCCGCCGTTAGGCGGAGGTGCAGGCGTTTAGAAATCGTTAGCCCATCGGCACGACCCTTGTCACCTTGTAGTACAGGGGCGTATAGCCTGCGGGGGAGAAGGCGGAAAGGGCGCTCAGGGTCGCTTCGTCCTCCACGCGGGCAAGGTACATCCTTGCGCCCACGGAGGCGTAGGGGTAGGCCTCGGGGCTTTTACCGTACATGGCCATGAGCTCGGAGCCGTTATCGATGTTCAGGGTGGTCTGGTTGGGGCTAAGGCCCAGCTGCAGATAGTAGCTGTCCTCCAGCTTTACCATGGCGTAGACGAAGAAGGCGATGTTCGGCGTTCCGTCCGCATTTACGGAGGCGACGGCGTAAAAGCCGCTGTAACTGTTGATGGCGTTCATCAGATCGTCGCCGCTGATGCCGTCAAAATAGTACACCGTGGACGCGGAGGAAACCGCGTCTGCCGCTTCGCCAAGCGCCGGCAGGGCCATGAGCAGGATCGCAAAAATCACACACGCAAGCTTTTTCATATACTTTCCTCCCTTTGTGCTTGAGCCCACCTGGGCTGAGAAGTGTTTTGAAAGCTTTTGGCTTTTATGCCTCGAAGCGGTCGTTTACGACCTCTCTGGCTACGCGGCCGTGCTCCAGCACGATCATGCGCTGCGCGGCCTCGCCCACCTCCGGGTCGTGGGTCACGACGATCAGCGTGGTGCCCTCGCGGCGCAGCTGGCGAAACAGGTCCAGCACGATGTTTTCGTTGGCCTCGTCCAGATTGCCGGTGGGCTCGTCCGCCAAAATGATCTCCGGGTGGTTGATCAAGGCCCTTGCCACGCACACCCTTTGCTGCTCGCCGCCGGAGAGCTGACTGGGCAGGTGGTGCGCCCGCTGCTTTAGACCCACGCGCTCCAGCGCCTCAAGCGCCTCCTGCTCGTCGGGCATGGAGTGGTAATACTGGCTGACCATCACGTTTTCCACGGCGGTCAGATAGCTCACCATGTGGAACTGCTGAAAGATCAGGCCGATCTTGTCCCGTCTGATCTCGGTCAGCTTTTTGCTGGACTCTTTGGAAATGTCCACGCCGTCCAGCAGCACCTGGCCGCGGCTGGGCTTGTCCATGCAGCCGATGATGTTCATCATGGTGGATTTGCCGCTGCCGGAGGGGCCCATGATCGCCACCCATTCGCCCTTTTCGACGCTCAGACTCACGTCGTCCAGCGCCTTGAGTTCGCCGTAGATTTTGGAAACGTTTTTTATTTCAAGCAGGCTCATCCCTTATTCTCCTTTCAGCACCAGCGCGGGGTCGATCGCGACCGCGTTCTTTACGGGTATCAGGCAGGAAAGCGCCGATACCGCCATGGAAACCACTATCGTTGCGGGCACCAGCAACAGGTTAAAGCGCAGGTCGGAGCCAAACACGTTTTTGCTCACGATCAGGGCAAACACGTAGCCCAGCGCCGCGCCGATGATGCCGCCAAGCAGGCCCAGAACCAGTCCTTCGCCCAGAAATTCCGTTCTGATCGAGTTGTCGGACGCGCCCAGCGCCTTGCGAAGGCCGATTTCCTTTCTGCGCTCGCTCACCACAGCGGTCATGGTGGTGGACACGCTGATCATGGTGAGCACCAGTGTTACGAGCGTCACCAGAAACACCAGCGCCTGCAGCTTGCCAAGCACGCTTGCCTCCGAGCGGGTCACGCGCTTTACAAGGCGCGCCTGCGCGCTGCCGGAGGCGCTGATACGCTGCGCGATCTGGCTAAGCTCCTCGCTGGAGCCGGAGACGCTGAGCTCCACCACGTCGTATACGTCGCTAACGCCGCAAAGGGCCTCGGCGTCTGCAAGGGAGAGGTAAATGTAATCCTCCTCCTCGCCGCCGGTTTCCAAAATGCCGGTCACGGTAAAGCTCATCACCGCGCGCTCGGTCTGGCTGATCTGCTCTGTCTGCGCCTGGGCCTTCGTGGGCACGGCGTTGTTTATCGCGTTTACCACCGCGCGGGAGGTGGTGGTAGCGCCGCTGACCGCGTCGATGTACTCCTCGGGATCGTCCGCGCTTTGGCTCATCGTCAGAGGAAGCTGCTTGCCGGTAAACTGATCCACAAAGCCCTCTGCGTGCTCTGTGCCGTAATTGTCGGTGAAGGTCTCGGTGCTGAGCCCTGCCACGCGGAAGGGCGTCTGGCGGCTAAGATCCATGGCCACGGCCTTGATGCGCCCCTCCGCGTCCACGATCACGGTCACACCCACCTCGGCGTCGTAGTAGCCGGGGGCGGAGCCGCTGAGCTCCGTGTCGCTGGCCGACGCGCTTACGCTTTGCACCCTTTCGCAGGCAAGGCGCACGGTGGAGCCGACCTTTGCGCCGATGGTCGATGCCGCGTTTTTGCCAAGCAGCGCCTGGCGGGGCTGCTGCGGGTAGTCGCCCTGTACGCTAAAGTAGGGGCTTGTGTTTTTGACCTGCTCAAAGTCGGTGCCTGCGGTCATAAAGCGCAATTGGTTCGAGTATTTGCTCTCGCTTGTCTGATTGCCCACAAACTCCGTATAAATGTAGCGGTAGGGCGTCGCGCCCAAGAGCTTTTCGCCTTCGATCTGCCCAAGCGCCTTATCAAGGCTTTCCCGCCCGAGCGCGTTTTGCTCGCCCGGCATCAAAAGCATGTTCGCGCCGTAGGAGCGAAAGGACGCCGCCATCTGGCGCGGCACGTCCACGTACACGGTCACAAGTCCGGCCAGGATCGTCGCGCCCACGGCTACGCTCAAAAGTGCCACCAGCATGCGGCTTCTGCGCCGAAGCAGCGAAGCCGTGATCATTTTGAAAAACATTTTGCGCTTTGTCATGCGCCTTCCACCCCCTTACGCCCTGCTGCCGTGCAGCACCACGGCGGGA
>CADBNW010000219.1 GCA_902796025.1 uncultured Eubacteriales bacterium | reverse complement strand
GCGATCCTGCAGCTCGCGGCGGTCGCGCTCCTCCTGCTCGGCCTTGCGCTCCCGGATGATGGCGTCGTTGCGCGCGCGCAGCGCGGACATCAGCGTCCTAAGCCTGTCCCTGCTGCCTTCCAGCGCGCCCGCCGCCGCCGCGGCGCCTTGTGATACTTCTCTGGCTGTGATTTTCGCCATGTGTTTCGATACACCCCCGATTGAATTTCCCTGTACCTTCATGCTACAGTATGATGTTGTGGTTTTATAAGCGTTTCGTCCCTGCGGACGCAAGCGTTATTTTCTTTTTTTGCGGGTCCCCTGCAGGCGCGTTTTCAGGGCAAAAGCTGCTTAAGGCCCCTTGCGAAATTTGGATCGCACACGCAGCACAGCATGTGATATTCTCCAAGCGCCCTTTCCATAAGCCCCTCAGGAAGGAGGCAGAGCGGCACGCTTTGCGCCTTGCACTTTTTCTGCATCCGCTCAAGCGTATTTTGGGCGATGGCTTCGTCTGCAAAGACCGCGCAGACCTTGCCCGCGTCCAGCGCCTTTTGCACCGCGCTCATGCCCGCAAAAAGCTTTCCGGCGCGGCGGCAAAGGCCAAGCAGGCCCGAAAGCTTTGTCTCGTTTATTTTTGCTTCACTCATCGCCGGGCTCGTTTTTTGGCAGAGCCATGAACTGCGCTTCCAATTGCTCGTATACCGCCCGCCCCACCTCGGCCTCGAACTTGCGCTCCAGGGCGCAGGTCTTTCGCGCCTTTTTCAGGCAGTTGATGTCGCCGCACAGGTACGCGCCCCGGCCCGACTTTTTGCCCGTGGGATCCAGCGAAACCTCGCCCTCCGGAGAGCGCACGATGCGTGTAAGCTCCTTTTTGGGCTTCATTTCATGGCAGCCCACGCACATGCGCATGGGGATCTTTTTAGGCTTCAGCATCGCTTTCGCTCTCCGCGACGGACTGCTCCAGCGCCTGGCTCATGGAGCGGATGTCGATCCGCCAGCCGGTGAGCTTGGCGGCAAGACGGGCGTTCTGCCCCTCCTTGCCGATTGCCAGGGACAGCTGATTGTCCGGCACGATGACGTTTGCCTGCTTGTCGCGCTCCGACAGCTCAACAGACGACACGCGCGCGGGGCTGAGCGCCGCGGCGACGTACTCTTTGGGATCGGAGGACCAGCGGATGATGTCGATCTTTTCGGTCTTGAGCTCGGCGGACACGTTGTCCACGCGCAGGCTGTGCGGGCCAACGCACGCGCCCACGGGATCGATGTCCTTGTTGGAGGAATACACCGCCATCTTGGTTCTGGAGCCGGCCTCGCGCGCGATGGCCTTGATCAGCACCTCGCCGTTTTTGATCTCCGGCACCTCGACCTCGAACAGGCGCTTGATCAGACCCGTATGCGTGCGGGACACGCGGACCTGCGGGCCGCGACCGGAGCGGTTTACCTCAAGCACATATACCTTCAGCTTGTCGCCGACCTTTACTTCCTCGCCGGGCATCATTTCCTTGCGCTCCAGCACGCCCTCGGTCTTTGAGACCTCGACGTATGCGCAATCCGGCTCAACAAGCTTTACGATGGCGGTCAGGACCTCGTTTTCCTTGTCGGACAGCTCGTCCAGGATGTGTCCGCGCTCGGCCTCGCGGATGCCCTGCAGGATTACCATCCTTGCAGTCTGCACGGCGATGCGGCCAAAGCGGTCGATGCCGGCTGGCACCTCGACCAGGTCCCCCAGGTCGTAATCGGCCAGCTCCGGAAAGCGCTCGCGCACCTCCGCAAGGCTGATCTCGACCGTGGGATCGGTGACCTCCTCCACGATGGTCTTGCGGGCAAAGACGCTGATCTCGCCCGTCACGCGGTCCATGCTGGCGCTTACGTTGTCCTGCTTGCCGAATTCCTTTTTATACGCAGAAACCATCGCCGCTTCGATTTTGCTGTAGAGGATCTCCTCAGGGATCTTTTTTTCGTTGCTGATCTGCTTTAAATACAGGATCACTTCGCTCGTTTCGGCGGGCTGCTGCGCTGCTTTCTTTGCCATAATACGGTCTCCTTAGTTATAAATCTGTGCTTGCTTCAAGCTCGCTTTCCACGTCCACGAACGGGCGGATCAGGGCGATGAGCTTGAACTCGAGGCGGACGGGGTTTTGGTTTATCTCAAGGGTGACGCTGTTTTCGTCCCAGTCCTGAAGCGTGCCGACCAGCTGCTTTGCGCCGTCAAGCGGCGCATAGAGCTTGACCTCGACGCTTTTGCCCCTGGCGCGCTCAAAATCGCGGGGCTTTTTCAGCGGCCTGTCTGCGCCGGGGGACGAAACCTCCATATAATCGTAGTCGATATCGTCCGCTGCGGAGCGGATCTGCCGGTGATAGCTTTCCAGCTGCTCCAGGGTGATGCCGCCGGGCTGATCGATATAAATACGCAAAAATCTGCCACCGGGCTCCTTTACCAGCTCGGTGTCCACGTATTCAAGACCCATTTCCCCGGCCAGCTGCTGCGCGGCCTTCTCAAGAAGCGAAAGCGAGGCTGTTTTTTTAGGCAAGCTTTTCCTCCCACATATCAAACATCACCGCGCCCGGTTTTATGGCGCGGCAAATGCGGCATATTTTCTTATACCTTTTGAGATTATAGCATTCTTTGCCCCAAATTACAACACCCGCAATGGGAGAATTTAAAGTAAACAGATTTAAAAATGGGTAAACCGCGCCAATTCGACCCATATTCCGCCAGGGGCTGCTATATTTTACCTAAATACGCTTGTATCGAACGCTTCGTCTCAATAAAATGAGGCGTGAAGGTGGGCACAGGCCCCACCGCCACTCACATTTTGTTAGGAGGTCTTTCCCATGGCTGTTAAAGTTGCCATCAATGGCTTTGGCCGCATCGGTCGCCTCGC
>CADBNW010000218.1 GCA_902796025.1 uncultured Eubacteriales bacterium | reverse complement strand
GCAGTACGCAAACATCTCCTACGGGCGCATGGGCAACAGCACCGACAGCGGCTTTTTCTATCTGGCCTCCACCACCCCCGGCATCACAAACGCCGGCGCGGGCTACGAGGAGCGCATGCAAAGGCCCGTTTTCTCCGTGCAGGGCGGCATATTCCAGTCCGGCGACATCGTGCGCCTGGAATTAAAGGCGGAAGACGGCGCGACCGTCTACTACACCCTGGATTCCTCCGAGCCCGATCCTTCCGAGGTCAGCGGTTACAGCTACCGCGTGGATCCGGAATTTGCAAGCCGCTATCCCGGCACCTCGCAGACCTACGTCTACTCCTCCCCCATCACCATTACCGAAAACACTATAGTCAGAGCTGTGAGCGTAAAAAGCGGCCAGCTTTCCTCCCTCGTAAACACGCAAAGCTACTTTTTCGGCCTGAACCACACGATGCAGGTGGTCTCGCTGGTCATGGATCCCGAGGATCTTTGGAGCTACACCACGGGCCTGTACGTCATGGGCCCAAACGCCACCTCCTCCTCGCCCTACGGCTCCATCAACCGCGGCGCGAACTTCTGGATGACCTGGGAAAAGCCCGCAAACGTGGAGCTGTTCGATACCGACGGCAGCACCGTGTTGTCTCAGGGCTGCGGCGTGCGCCTGCACGGGCAGTACAGCCGCAAGGAGCCGCAAAAGGCCTTTAAGGTGATCGCAAAAAGCGCCTACGGGCAGAACCGCTTCTACGGAAAGCTGTTCCCGAACCGCGACTACACCGAATATCAGAGCTTCCTGCTAAGACAAAGCGGGCAGGACGGCGAATATACCCGCATGCGCGACAGCGTCCTTACCACCCTTGCGGACGATCTGGACGTCATGCATCAGGACACCAACTTTACCGTCGTCTACTTAAACGGCGAGTACTGGGGCCATTACAACATGCGCGAGCGCATCAACGCCTTCTCCATCTGCCAGTGGGAGGGCTGGGACACGGCCATCAAGGACAGCGTGGACATCATCAAAAGCAACGACACGCTTATGAAGGGCTCCGACGCGCACTGGAAGGAATTCAAGGCCTGGTACACCAAAAACGGCATCGACACCGCCGCAAAGCTGGCCGTGGCCGAGCAGTACGTGGACTGGAAAAACTACCTCAACTGGTGTGCGGTGGAGCTCTACACCGGAAACACCGACCTGCTCAACGTCAAGCGCTACCGCAGCGCCGAGGCCGACGGCCTGTGGCGCTGGGCGCTGTTCGATCTGGACTGGGCCTTCTACACGGACACCAACTCTGTTTCCAGATGGCTGCACGTGGGCGGCGTGGACAAAACGGACAAGTCCTCTGCCCCGCTTGACAACTCGCTTTTCCTGGCGCTGCTTGAAAACAGCGTGTGCAGGGATTATTTCTACGGCCTGCTGGCAGAAAAGCTCGCGGGCGACTGGTCGACGCAGGCGATATTGGACCGCATCTCCGCCAGCTATCAGCTGCTCGAGCCGGAACTGGAGCAGCACCTTGCGCGCTGGGGCATAAGCAGGAGCACCTACGACGCCCGGCTCAAAAAGTTCGTGTCCTACACAAAGGCCCGCCCAGGCAAGATCTTGTTCTACCTCTCTCCCCTCTCTACGGGCGAAAGGAAGCTGAGCAAGGCGGACTTTGAAAAGTATTTTGGGACTCTTGCCCGCAGCCTGGACATGATCGACGCCAAGGACAACAGCTTCAACTACTACGACCGCGCCAAATAGGCAGGAGCATATGGAACAGGCAATCACACAAAAAAGGCAGCGCCTTCCCGAAAGGCACGAAAAGAAATACTGGATCAACCAGGGCGACATGCTGGCGCTTCGGCAAAAGCTGCTGCCAGCGCTGGAGCACGACGAGCACGCGGACAAGTACGGGCGCTATTTCATCCGCTCGCTGTACTTTGACGACGCCGCAAACAGCGCCTACTACGACAAGCAGGACGGCGTGCCCGAGCGCGACAAGTACCGCATCCGCATCTACAATCTGTCGGACAGGGTCATTTTTCTGGAGCGCAAGCGCAAAATGGGCAATCTGATCCAAAAATCCTCCTGCCGCATCAGCCGCGAGCTCACCCAGGCGCTGATCGCAGGGGACGCAAGTGCCCTGCTGGGCATGGAGGATCCGCTGCTCAAGGACATGTACTTTGAAATGCGCCACAAGCTTTTGCGCGCGAAGGTACTGGTGGATTACACGCGCGAAGCCTACGTGCACCCGATCGAAAACGTGCGCATCACCTTCGATACGCAGCTAGCCACCTGTCCCGGCAGCGTAGATCTGTTCAACAAAAACCTGCTTTGCGTTTCTCCCCTGGACGACGCGCGGGAGATCCTGGAGATCAAGTACGACCGGTATCTTCCGGACTACATCTCAAGCCTTCTGTACGACACGCCCACGGAGTACTGCGCCATCTCCAAGTACGTGCTGTGCCGCCGCTTCGAGCCGCTCATGTGATTTAAGCCGCAAGGCTGAATATAATCAAGAACATTTCAAAGGGGGACCATCCTTGTGAAAAACAGTCAGCTCTTTCAGGAAATTTTCCAGAACCAGTCCATCGGCGCCAACTCCATCGCGCTGGTCATCTTCACCCTGCTCATGGCCTTTGGCGTGGGTCTGTTCATATACTGGGTGTACAAAAAGACCTTCCGGGGCGTGATGTTCTCCAACAACTTCGCCCTGACCCTCATTTTGATGACCACCATCACCGCGCCGGTCGTCCTGTGTATCCGCAACAACGTGGCTCTGTCCATGGGCATGGTGGGCGCGCTGTCCATCGTGCG